>NZ_JBFAKH010000035.1:0-83710 GCF_040655635.1 Streptomyces sp. NPDC050388 | reverse complement strand
GTTCGTCCTGGTCTTCGGACCGATCACGATGCGGCTCTACAACCGCAAGTGACGCGGGCTGGCGGCGCCGGTCCGGTCCGGGGTGGTCGTCGGCGGGTCCGGGGCCCGGGTGCATGCCGGGGGGGTACGTGCGGCACGGAGTCCGCGCGGGTCCGGCGGGCCCGGCGGCCCACTCCCCCACACCAACCTAAAGCCTTCTGGTTACCCACGACAAGCGCATGCACTGAACCGCGACACCAGCGCAACTCTTGCCTGTTGAATCTTATGCTATTAGGTTAATTCGACGGCCCTTCCTGCCGCCGTGCCGACGACCGCGGCAGCCTCGGCGGGCCGGGCCGATCTCATCGTGACGGGACAAGGAGCACCGATGACCAGCACAGTGATCGAGACGGAGGAGCCCCGTCCGGGCATCCTGCTCGTGCGGCTGAACCGGCCGGACAAACTCAACGCCATGACCTCCGAGCTCATCCAGGGGCTGCACGAGGTGCTCGACCGTGTCCGGGACGACTCGCGGGTGCGGGCCGTGGTGCTCACCGGGGCGGGCCGGGCGTTCTGCGCCGGCTTCGACTTCCGCGGCTACGGCGACGCGCCCGGCGCGGTGCCGGACGAGGGACGCCCGCAGGCCGGTCTGCGGGTGCAGGAGCACATCGTCGACCTGGGCGAGGCCTTCCGCCGGGTGCGCGCGCCGATCATCGCCGCCGTCAACGGGGCCGCGGCCGGAGGCGGCATGGCCCTGTCCCTGTTCTGCGACATCCGGGTGATGGCCTCCTCGGCCGCCTTCCACGCCTCGTTCATCAAGCGCGGCCTGGGCGGCGGCGACATCGGGGTCAGCTGGCTGCTGCCGCGTCTGATCGGCTTCTCGCGCGCCTCCGAACTGCTGCTCACCGGCGGCACCCTGGACGCCGCCGAGGCCGAGCGCATCGGCCTGGTGTCGACCGTGGTCCCGGACGAGGAACTGCTGGAGGCGGCGCTGGACCGGGCGTCGGCGATCGCCGAGAACAGCCCGTTCGGGGTGTGGATGACCAAGAGCGTGCTGTGGGCCAACCTGGAGAACCCGAGCTTCCGTTCGGCCGTCCAGCTGGAGAACCGCACCCAGATCCTGAGCACGATGACCGAGGACCACCGGGAGGCGGTCGAGGCGTTCCTGGAGAAGCGCCCGCCCGTCTACCGCAACCGCTGAGGCCCGCATGGACGCACCCGACACGGAGCGCGCCGGCCGCCCCCGGTCGCTCCCGCACACCGCGGAGGCACGCGCATGAAGGTCGGATTCCAGGCCGGCTACTGGGGCTCCGGCCCACCGGCGAAGGTCGAGCAGCGCCTGCACGAGGCCGAGGCGCTGGGCGTGGACAGCTTCTGGACCGCCGAGGCCTACGGCTCCGACGCCTTCACCCCCCTGGCCTGGTGGGGGGCGCGGACCTCGCGGATCCGGCTGGGCACCTCGGTGGCCCAGATCTCGGCCCGCACCCCGACCGCGACGGCGATGGCGGCACTGACCCTGGACCACCTCAGCGGGGGCCGGGTGATGCTCGGCCTGGGCGCCTCCGGACCCCAGGTCGTCGAGGGCTGGTACGGGCAGCCCTACCCGCGGCCGTTGGAGCGCACCCGGGAGTACGTGGAGATCCTGCGCAGCGTCTGGGAGCGCCGTGAGCCCGTGACCTACGAGGGCCGCCACTACCGGCTGCCGCATCCGGGCGGCACCGGGCTGGGCAAGCCGCTGCGGTCCACGGTCCACCCGCTGCGGCCCGACATCCCGGTGCTGCTGGGAGCGGAGGGTCCCAAGAACGTGGCGCTGGCGGCGGAGATCGCCGACGGCTGGATCCCGCTGTGGTTCTCGCCCCGGAGCGACGCGTTCTACCGGGACGCGTTGCACGAGGGGTTCACCCGCCCCGGTGCCCGGCGCGGACCGGAGGACTTCGAGGTCGCCGCGGTCTGTCCGATCGTCGAGCACGACGACGTCGAGGTCGCCGCCCGGAAGATCAAACCGATGATCGCGCTGTACGCGGGCGGGATGGGCGCCAAGGGCGCCAACTTCCACACCGAGGTCTTCGCCCGGATGGGCTGGGGCGAGGTGTGCGCGGAGATTCAGGACCTGTATCTGGCGGGACGCAAGGAGGCAGCGGTGGAGGCCGTACCGACGGCGATGGTGGAGGACGTGGCACTGGTGGGACCGGTCGACAAGATCTGCGAGGAGATCGCCCGCGCGTGGCGTCCCACCTGTGTCACCACGATGATCCTGGCCGGCTGGCCCCGGTCAGAGGCGCGCGGGCGCATCCTGGAGGCGGTGCGCGGATGAACCTCGACCCCCGTACCCCCGTCCTGGTCGGCACCGGGCAGCTCAACCAGCGGGACGACGCCCTCGAACCGGTCGACCTGCTGGCCGCGGCGGCCCGCGAGGCCGAGCGCGACTCGGGCGGCACCTCGCTGCTGAAGTCGCTGGACGCCGTCCGCCTGGTGCGCATGCTGTCCTGGCGCTACCGCGACCCCGGCGCCCTGCTCGCGGAGCGGGTCGGTGCCTCCCCCCGGGACACCGCGTACACCGCCGACGGCGGCAACAACCCGCAGGCGCTGCTGAACGGTGCCGCGTCGGACATCGCCGCCGGACGCGCCGACGTCGTGCTGATCGGCGGGGCGGAGACGTGGCGGACCCGGATGCGGCTGCGGGCCCGGGGCGAGCGCCCCGCCTGGACCGTGCAGGACGAGACGGTGCCGGCCGCACCGCTGCTGGGCGGCTCCGGTCCGCTGCTGGGCCGGGGCGAGAAGCGGATCGGGCTGGAGCCGCCGTCCTGGGTGTACCCGCTGTTCGAGCAGGCGCACCGGATCGACGCGGGCCGCACCGTCGAGGAGCAACTGCGGGTCGGCGCACGGCTGTGGGCGGACTTCAGCCGGGTGGCCGCGGACAACCCGCACGCCTGGATCCGGCGGGCGCACACGGCGGAGGAGATCCTGACGCCCTCGCCGGACAACCGCTGGATCGCCTGGCCCTACCCGAAGCTGATGAACTCCAACAACATGGTGGAGCAGGGGGCGGCGCTGCTGCTGTGCTCCGTGGAGGCCGCCCGCCGTCACGGGGTGCCGTCCGACCGCTGGATCTTCCCGCAGTCCGGCGCGGAGGCGAACGACACCCTCGAACTGGGCGCGCGCGGGGAGCTGCACCGCTCCCCGGCGATCCGGATCTCCGGGCGACGGGCGCTGGAACTGGCGGGCACGGACGCCGGCTCCGTGGATCTGGTCGACGTCTACTCGTGTTTCCCCTCCGCGGTGCAGATCGCGGCCCGGGAACTGGGGCTGGCGCTGGACGACGCCTCCCGCCCGCTGACCGTGACCGGGGGACTGACCTTCGCGGGCGGCCCCTGGAACAACTACGTCAGCCACTCCATCGCCACCATGGCCGCCCGGCTGCGGGACGCGCCGGGGGCGGTGGGACTGGTGACCGCGAACGGCGGCTACCTGACCAAGCACGCGATGGGCGTGTACGGGACGCGGCCGCCGCAGGCCGGTTTCCGGGCGCAGAACGTGCAGGCGGAGGTGGACCGCGAGCCTCGCACCCGGGCGCTGGTGCAGTGGGAGGGCACCGGTGCGCTGGAGGCGTGGACGGTGCTCCACGACCGGGAGGGCCGCCCCGAGCGGGCGTTCCTGAGCGTGCGCACCCCGCAGGGCGGACGGACCCTGGCGGTGTGCCAGGAGGCGGACGACCTGGCCGAGATGACCGGACGGGAGCTGGCCGGCGTCCCGGTGCGGGTGGCCCTGGACGGCACCGCCCGGCTGGCGGACGCCGAGGACGCAGCCGGTCCCTGAGCCGGTCCGCGTGCAGGACGCCCCAGTCGGTTCCGCACCCCTCCAAGGCAAGAGGAGAGGGCGGAACCGACCGGGGCGTCGTCCGTTCCCGCGGTCGCGCGTGCGCGAGGGCCCGGTCGTACGTGTGCGACGACGTCCCGTCCCGGTGCGGAACCGACCCCGCACCGGGACGGGACGCGTCGTCGTCGCACGCCGTCGTCACGCACCGGTGCCCGCGCCGCCCGAGGGGCGTGGCGCGGGCACCGGGGGTTCGGGCGGGTCACTTGCGGCCGATGAGGTCCCGACCGATGATCTGCTTCATGATCTCGTTGGTCCCACCGAAGATCTTCTGGATGCGGGAGTCCTGGAAGGCGCGCGCCACCGGGTACTCCAGCATGTAGCCGTAGCCGCCGTGCAGTTGCAGACAGCGGTCGACGACCCGGTTCTGCACCTCGGTGGCCCACCACTTGGCCTTGGCGGCGTCGACCACGGTGAGGTCGTCCTCGCCGTGGGCCAGGACGGCCCGGTCCACGAAGGCCCGGGTGACGTCGAGTTCGGTGCTCAGCTCGGCCAGTTCGAAGCGGGTGTTCTGGAAGTCCGCGATGGGCTGTCCGAAGGCGACGCGCTGCTGGGTGTATTCGATGGTGTCGGCGAGGACCGCGTCGGCGAGCGCGAGGGCGTGCGCGGCGATCGACAGGCGCTCCAGCGGCAGGTGCGAGACCAGCTGGCCGAAGCCGCCGCCGACGGTGCCCAGCACGTGGGAGTCCGGGACGAACACGTCGTCGAAGAACAGCTCGGCGGTGTCCTGTGCGTGCAGGCCGACCTTGGCGAGCTTGCGGCCGCGGGTGAAGCCGGGCATGTCGCGCTCGACCACCAGCAGGCTGAAGCCCTGCGAGCCGCCCTCCGGGTCGGTGCGCACCACGACGATGACCACGTCGGACTGGATGCCGTTGGTGATGAAGGTCTTGCTGCCGTTGACCAGCCAGCCGCCGTCCACGCGGGTGCCGGAGGTCTTGATGCCGCGCAGGTCGCTGCCGGTGCCCGGCTCGGTCATCGCGATGGCGCCGATGAGCTTGCCGGCGGCCATCCCGGGCAGCCAGCGCTTCTTCTGCTCCTCGGTGCCGAGCGAGGTGAGGTACGGGATGGCGATGTCGTCCTGGAGGGAGAAGCCGGACGCCAGCGAGGAGGCGAAGACCTTGGCCAGTTCCTCCTGGACGACGTTGCGGTAGCGGTAGTCGCTCAGGGCGGCCCCGCCGTGCTCCTCGGGTGCGGCGAGGCCGAGCAGGCCCTGTTCGCCCGCGGCGAGCCAGACGTCCCGGTCGATGAGACGCTGCTCGTCCCAGCGCTCCAGGTTCGGGGCGACCTCCCTTCGGACGAACTCGGCGACGACCTCGCGGAACTCCTCGTGGTCAGCGGTGTACAGGCCTCGTCTCATCGTGGCTCCTCGGGGCGTGGTGCGGGTGCGTCCGGCGTCATGGGGTGATGCCCCAGTCGGTGAGTACGGCGTGGGTGTCGGCGCCGGGGGTGGGTGGGGTGGTGGGTGGGGTGGGGGTGGTGCGGGAGAAGCGGGGTGCGGGGGCGGCCTGGGGGATGCCGTCGGGGGTGATGTGGGTGGTGCGGGCGGTGAGGTGGGGGTGGGTGGTGGCTTCGGCGAAGGTCAGCACGGGGGTGACGCAGGCGTCGGTGTCGGCGAAGGCCTCGGCCCACTGGTCGCGGGTGCGGGTGGCGAAGACACGGGTGAACGTCTCGCGCAGTCGGGGCCAGCCCGCCCGGTCCTGGGGGTCGGGCAGGTCGGCCGCCTCCAGGCCCAGCCCTTGCAGCAGACGGGCGTAGAACTGGGGTTCCAGGGCGCCGACGGCGACGTGCCGGCCGTCGGCGCAGGCGTAGGTGTCGTAGAAGGGGGCGCCGGAGTCGAGGAGGTTGTGGGCGGGGGTGTCGTCCCACACGCCGGTGCCGCGGAACGCCCAGATCATCTGGGCCAGCGAGGTGGTGCCGTCCACGATCGCGGCGTCCACGACCTGGCCGGTGCCCGAACGATGCCGCTCGTGCAGGGCCGCCAGGATGCCCATCACCAGGTAGAGGGAACCGCCACCGAAGTCGCCCAACAGGTTGAGGGGGACGGTGGGGCGGGCGCCGGAGGTGCCGATGGCGTGCAGGACACCGGTCACCGACAGGTAGTTGATGTCGTGCCCGGCCCGCTGCGCCCACGGCCCGTCCTGCCCCCACCCGGTCATCCGGGCGTAGATCAGACCGGGATTGCGCTCCACGAACGCCTCCGGCCCGATCCCGAGACGCTCGGCCACCTGCGGACGGAAACACTCCACCAGCACGTCGGCCCGCTCCACCAGCGCCCGCACCACCTCCAGACCCGCCGGGTCCTTCAGGTCGGCCGCCACCGAACGCCTGCCCCGCAGCAGCCAGTCCGCCGCGCCCTCGGGCACCGTGCGCAGACCCCCGCTCGGGCGCTCCACCCGCACCACGTCCGCGCCCAGGTCCGCGAGCAGCATCGCCGCGTGCGGACCCGGCCCGATACCCCCCAACTCCACCACCCGCAGGCCGTCCAAAGGTCCGGGCATCATGTCCTCCTCGAGCCCCGCGGCGTGCGGGGCGGGCTTGTCGACGTTACGTGCGGGGGAGCCGGTCAGCCGGCGGCGAGTGCGGCGACCCGCTCGACGAGCGCGATGCGCGCGGCCCGGTCACCCGCGTCGGGGCCCACCGGCTGCAGGGACAGGGTGGTGACGCCGGCCGCGGCGTAGGCGGCGAGCCGCTCGGCGACCTCGTCCTCCGTGCCCACCAGGCACAGGGCGCGCACCAGTTCCTCGGGCAGCACCGCGGCTGCCTCCTCCTTGCGCCCGGCCAGGTAGAGGTCCTGGGTACGCCCGGCCTCCTCCTCGTAGCCGTAGCGGCAGGCCAGGTCGTTGTAGAAGTTCTTGCCCTTGGCACCCATCCCGCCGATGTAGAGGGCGAGTTGGGCGCGGACCGCGTGCAGCGCCTGTTCGGTGTCGGTGCCGACGGCGGCGGGGACGCCGATGCTGATCCCCAACTCGCCCAGTTCCGGGTCGCGTCGGGCCCGGCCCTCGTCCAGCGCGGGGCCGAAGACCTCGGCCGCCTTGCCGGGGTGGAAGAAGATCGGCTCCCACTCCTCGGCGATCTCTGCGGCCAGCGACACGTTCTTGGGGCCGATGGCGGCGAGCATCACCGGGATGCGGGCGCGCAGCGGGTGGTTGATCAGCTTGAGCGGCTTGCCGAGACCGGTGCCCTGCTCCGCGGGCAGCGGGATGCGGTAGTGCTTGCCCTCGTGGACGACGGCCTCGCGGCGCCAGACCTTGCGGCAGATCTCGACCAGTTCGCGGGTGCGGCCGAGCGGTGCCTGGTAGGGCAGGCCGTGGAAGCCCTCGATGACCTGCGGGCCGGAGGCGCCCAGGCCGAGGGTGAAGCGCCCGCCGGAGACGTAGTCGAGTCCGGCGGCCGTCATGGCCATCAGCGTGGGGGTGCGGGAGTAGATCGGCAGGATGCCGGAGGCGATCCGCAGCCGTTCGGTCTTGGCGGCGATGTAGCCGAGCTGGCTGACGGCGTCGAAGCTGTACGCCTCCGCGACGTAGACGACGTCCAGCCCCACGCGCTCCAGGTCGCGCAGTTCCTCGACGGCCTCGACGAAGCCGCCGCTGTAGTCCAGTTTCATGCCGATGCGCATGACGGGGTTCCCTTCCGTGGGGAGCCGGGTGGGTGCACCGGCGGTGCCGGGCGGGGACGGCGCCCACGGGTCCGCGACGCAGGTGCGGACCCGTGGACGCCAGGGGGACGGGAGGTCAGCGCGGACCCATCCGGATGGCGCCGTCCAGGCGGATGGTCTCGCCGTTGAGCATCGGGTTCTCCACGATGTGCGCGGCCAGCGCCGCGTACTCGACGGGGTTGCCGAGGCGGGCGGGGTGCGGGATCTGCGCGCCGAGCGAGGCCTTGGCGTCGTCGCTCAGTCCGGACAGGATCGGCGTCTCGAACAGGCCGGGCGCGATGGTGACCACGCGGATCTTCAGCGAGGCGAGGTCGCGGGCGACGGGCAGGGTGAGCCCGACGACGCCGCCCTTGGAGGCGGAGTAGGCGGCCTGGCCGATCTGGCCGTCGAAGGCGGCTACGGAGGCGGTGTTGACGATGACGCCGCGCTCGCCGTCGATCTCCTCGGCGCGGCTGATGCGCTCGGCGGCCAGGCGGATCACGTTGAACGTGCCGATCAGGTTGACCTGGAGGACCTTGGTGAAGTCGGCCAGCGGGAAGGCCCCCTGCTTGCCGACGGTCCTGATCGCGTTGCCGATGCCGGCGCAGTTGACGGCCACCCGCAGGGTGCCCAGTTCCTGGGCGACGTCCAGCGCGGCGGTGATGTCCTGCTCGCTGGTGACGTCGGCGGGGGCGAAGGCGACGCCGTCGCCGAGCCTTTCCGCGACTTCCTTGCCGGGCGAGGAGGGCAGGTCGACGATGACGACCTTGGCTCCGGAGGCGGCCAGCTTCTCGACGGTGGCCAGGCCCAGGCCCGAGGCTCCGCCGGTGACCAGGGCGACGCTGCCGTTGATGTCCACGGCTGTTCCCTTCTTCTTACGAGGTGGGTGAAAGGGGGAGGGTCAGAGGCGCTCGATGACGGTGGCGTTGGCCATGCCGCCGCCCTCGCACATGGTCTGCAGGCCGTAGCGGCCGCCGGTGGCCTCGAGGTGGTTGAGCAGGGTGGTCAGCAGGCGGGTGCCGGAGCCGCCCAGCGGGTGGCCCAGGGCGATGGCGCCGCCGCGCGGGTTCAGGCGCTCGGGGTCGGCGCCCAGTTCCTGCTGCCAGACCATGGGGACCGGGGCGAACGCCTCGTTGACCTCGTAGGCGTCGATGTCGTCGATACCGAGGCCGGCGCGGGCCAGGACCTTCTCGGTGGCGGGGATGACGCCGGTGAGCATGAGCAGCGGGTCGGAGCCGGTCACCGAGAAGGAGTGGAAGCGGGCCCGGGGACGCAGCCCCAGCGCCTCGGCCTTGGCCGCGCTCATGATCAGGGCGGCGGAGGCGCCGTCGGTCAGCGGGGAGGAGTTGCCCGGGGTGATGGACCAGTCGATCTCCGGGAAGCGCGCGCCCATGGCCTCGTCGCGGAACGAGGGCTTGAGGCCGCCCAGTCCCTCGACGGTGGTCGTGGCGCGCACGGTCTCGTCGGTGGTCAGGGTGCGCTCGGTGCCGTCGGCGTCGGTGACGGTGATCGGCAGGATCTCGCTGTCGAAGGCGCCGGAGGCGGCAGCGGCGGCGGCCCGGGCGTGCGAGCGGGCGGAGAAGGAGTCCAGGGCGTCGCGGTCCAGCTTCCAGCGGGCGGCGATGAGCTCCGCGGAGATGCCCTGGTTGACCAGGCCCTCGGGGTAGCGGGCGGCGACCGCGGGGCCGGCCGGGTCCTGGCCCTGCGAGCTGCTGAACATCGGCACCCGGCTCATCGACTCCACGCCGCAGGCGATGGCGATGTCGTAGGCGCCCGACATGACGCCCTGCGCGGCGAAGTGCGCGGCCTGCTGGCTGGAGCCGCACTGGCGGTCGATGGTGGTGCCGGGGACGGACTCGGGCAGGCCCGCGCCGAGGATCGCGTTGCGGGCGATGTTCATCGTCTGCTGGCCCGACTGGGAGACGCAGCCGGCGATGACGTCGTCGATCAGTGCGGGGTCGAGGTCGTTGCGCTCCACCAGGGCGCGCAGCACCCGGGAGAGGAGGTCGGCCGGGTGGATGCCCGACAGCTGCCCGCCGGGCTTGCCCTTGCCCGAGGGGGTACGGATCACATCCACGATCACGGCGTCGTTCATGGGACTTCCTTTTCCTGGGAGACGTGCGGACGGGGGTGGGGTGCGGACGCCCGCGGGGTCGCTGTGCGGGCGTCCGGGGTGGCCAAGGGCCGTAGGTCAGCGGCCGGTCCAACGGGGTGCGCGCTTCTCGGCGAAGGCGCGCGGGCCTTCCTTGGCGTCCTCGCTGGCCATGAGGGCGCCCATCTCCTTGTTGTTGAGCGTCCACAGCTGCGGGTCCAGGTCCGAGCCGTAGGCGTGGCTCTCGCGCAGGAGCCGCTTGGTGCTCTGCACGGACAGGGGCGCGTTGGCGGCGATGGACTCGGCCAGTTCCAGCGCGCTCGCCAGCACGTGCTCGCCGGGCACGACGCGGTTGACCAGTCCCCATTCCAGAGCGGTCTGGGCGGTCATCGGCTCGCCGGTGTAGAGGAGTTCGGCGGCCACCTTGACGGGGACCTGCCGGGGCATGCGGAACACGCCGCCGGCGGCCGCCATGAGGCCGCGCTTGACCTCCGGCAGGCCCAGGCGGGCCTCCTCGGCGGCGACCACGAGGTCGCAGGCGAGGACGATCTCGGTGCCGCCGCCGAGCGCGAATCCGTTGACGGCGGCGATCAGGGGCTTGTCGATGGGGTGCTGCACCAGTCCGGCGAAGCCCCACTCCTCGTGGCCCTCGGCCGACACCGGCCGTCCGGCGGCGAGTTCCTTCAGGTCGGCGCCCGCGCAGAACGCCCGGCCCGCGCCCGTGATCACGCCGACGCGCAGTTCGGGGTCGGCGGCGATCTCCTCCAGTGCCGCGCCGACGGCGGCGGAGAGGGCGGCGTTCACCGCGTTCATGGCCTGCGGCCGGTTCAGGGTGATGATGCCCACGTGGCCGCGCCGCTCCAGCGTCGCGGCCACCGCGGCCGTCTCCTTCGAGTTACTCATGGGTGTCCTGTCTCCTGTGGTGTACGGGTGGGGCCGGTCGGCTGTCGCCGGTGCGGCCCGTGCGCCGGGCTCAGGCGGTCGCGGCCTGCGCGGGTCGGTAGACCGACTTCAGGGAGTGGTAGGGGGCCAGCCCCTCCGGGCCCATCTCGCGTCCCAGACCGCTGGCCTTCACGCCGCCGAAGGGGGCCTGGAGGTCGACGCCGTACTGGTTGACGCCGATGGTGCCGGTGCGGATGCGGGCCGCGAGGTCCATGCCGTGGTCCAGGTCGGCCGTCCAGACCGTGCCGCCGAGTCCGTAGTCGGAGTCGTTGGCGAGGGCGACGGCCTCGTCCTCGTCCTCGTAGCGGATCACGCACAGCACCGGGCCGAAGATCTCCTCGCGCGCCACCCGCCAGCCGTTGTCCACGTCGGCCAGGACCGTCGGCCGTACGAACCAGCCGTCCGTCAGGCCGTCGACGGGTGCCGAGCCGCCCGTGGTGAGCCGGGCGCCCTCGCGCACGCCGAGGTCGACGTAGCCGCGCACGCGGTCCCGCTGGGCGGCGCTGACGAGCGGGCCGACCTCGGTCGACCTGTCGAGCGGGTCGCCGATCCGCAGGGCGCGGACGGTGTCGGTGACCGCGTCGACGACCTCTTCGTAGCGGGCGGCGGGGGCCAGGATGCGGGTGCTGGCGTGGCAGGTCTGGCCGTTGTTGGTGAGGCTGACGTCCAGGAGCGCCCCGGTGAACGCGGCCAAGTCGGCGTCCTCGGTGACGATCGCGGCGGACTTGCCGCCCAGTTCGAGGGTGACCGGGCGCAGCAGTCGTCCGCACTGTTCGCCGATGGCGCGGCCCGCCGCCGTGGAACCGGTGAAGGCGATCTTGTCGACGCCCGGGTGGGAGACGAGCTGTTCCCCGGCCTCGCGGCCGCCCGGCAGCACGTTCAGGACGCCGGGCGGGAGTCCGGCCTCCTGTGCGGCGTCGGCGAAGTAGAAGGCGTCCAGCGCGGTCTCGGGAGCCGGCTTGAGGACCACCGTGCAGCCGGCCGCCAGCGCGGGTCCGATCTTCATGGCGGCCAGTGACTGCGGGTAGTTCCAGGGCGTGATGGCGCCGACGACGCCCACCGGCTCGCGGCGCACGACGGTCTCCCCGATGAGGCTCGGCCGCACGTCCGTCTCGGGCAGTTCGCGCAGCAGTCGCGCGTAGTAGGCGACGGTCATCGAGGCGCTGAACCCGTTGACCGGGATCGAGAGCGACAGGGGCATCCCGTTCTCGCGGCTGACCAGCGGGGCGATCTCGCGTCCGCGGGCCTTCAGCGCGGCGGCGAAGCGGTCCAGCAGGTCCGCCCGCTCCTGGGCGGGCATGCTCCCCCACGGGCCGGCGAGTGCGGTGCGGGCGGCCGCCGCGGCGGCGTCCACGTCCGCGGCGGAGGCCATCGCGGTCCGGCCGAGCACCTTGCCGGTGGCGGCCTCGATGACGTCCTGGCCGCTCCCGTCGGCCGGCTCGGTCCACCGTCCGCCGATGAAGAGTTGCCGTCGGTCCAGTTCCATGGAGTTCCCTCGTTTCTTCCGCCTCGTTGGGTGGGCCGTTCCGCCGGGACGTGCCGGCTCCCTGACGGGCAGGGGTGACAGGCTCCAGGGGCGCGCGGCGGCGCGGGTGCGCGGCAGGCTCGCGAGAACGGCGACGGGCGCCGAAGCGCGAGGGCAGCCTGCCTTCATTAAACTAATGGTTATAGATAATCATAGGGGCGCGGGGGTTCCGGTGCCAGCCCCTGCGTGGATCCGTCGCCCGCGAGGCCCGTCCCGGCACCCGCACCCGCTCAGCCGTCGGGGGCCAGGTCACGCACGGCGCGCACGGGGTCCTGCGGGTCCCCCACGAGGTGGATCACGGGCGTGGTGACCCCGTTGTCGACGTACTCACCGATCCGCTCCCGGCAGTGCTCGGCGGGGCCGTGGATCACCAGTTCGTCCACCACCTCGTCGGGCACCGCGCGCAGCGCCGCCCGGCGGTCCCCCTCACCCCAGGCCCGCCACATCGGTCCCAGGACATCATCGCGGCCCAGCCACTCGTGGAAGGCCCGGTAGACCGGGACGTTGAGGTAGGCGGTGATCATCCTTCGGCCCAGGGCGCGGGCTGTCTCGGGGTCCGCGCCGGGCATCACGAAGATCCGCGCGACGATCTCCTTGGCCGGGTCGCGCTCGCGCACGTGAGGCGCGATCGTGCGCACGTCGCGCGCGGAGAGCCAGTTGACGATCGCCCCGTCCCCCTCCCGGCCGGCCAGCCGCAGCATGCCGGGGCGCAGCGCGGCGATCAGCACCGGCGGCGGCTCCTCGGGGACGAGCCGGGCGGTGAAGCCCCGGACCGCGAAGGTCTCGTAGGTCTCGTCCACCCGCTCTCCGCGCAGGGCGGCGCGCAGGAAGCGCACGGTGTCCCGGACCCGCTTGTAGGGCTCCTCGAAGGGGATGTCGTTCCAGTGTTCGACGATGACGTCGGAGGAGGTGCCCACGCCCAGGGCGAACCGTCCCGGCGCGGCCGCGGCCAGGGTCGCGGCGCTCATCGCCAGCGTGGCGGGCCCCCGGGTGAAGACCGGCACGATCGCGGTGCCCAGCCGGAGCCGGGGCGCCCAGGCGGAGGCCAGCGCCAACGGGGTGAAGGCGTCGGTCTCGTCCGCCTCCGCCGACCAGACGTCGGTGTAGCCCAGGTCGGGCAGGAAGGCGACCAACTCCTTCTGGTCCGCGATCGAGAGTCCCGCCACCGGGAGTGTGATGCCCCAACGCTTCGTCATGCCCGCTCCGTCGTGTGTCGTCGCCCCGGCCGTCGGTGCGGGCCTTCGCCCGTCACCGCGCCCGGCCGTCGCCTTGCCGCCGCGTGTCGTCCGTCCGGCGGACGGCGCCCCTTGCGCCGTCCCGCCCGGTCCGGCTCCGGCGGGCACCCGCACGTGCCCGCCGGAGATTCCTCGACGCCGTACCGCGGGCCCCCGTCCGCACGCGATCGGGTCGATCGCGCGCGGACGGCGAGGGGTTGTGGCCCGCGGTCGCGCCGATGGTCAGGAGTTGCGCACCAGATCGCGGCTGATGATCTCCTTCATGATCTCGTTCGTGCCGCCGTAGATCCGCTGAATGCGGGCGTCCATGAACGCCTGGGCGATCGGGTACTCCTTCATGTAGCCGTAGCCGCCGTGCAGTTGGACACCGGCGTCGATGACCTTCCACTGCATGTCGGTGGCCCACCACTTGGCCTTGGCGGCGTCCACCGCGCTCAGCGTTCCGGCGTTGACGGCCCTGACGCAGCGGTCCAGGTAGGCGCGGCTCACCTCGATGCTGGTGCGCAGCTCGGCCAGGGTGAAGCCGACGCTCTGGAACTCCGCGATCGCCTTGCCGAACGCCTGCCGCTCACGGACGTAGTCGAGGGTCCAGCGGAACGCCGCCTCCGCCGAGCTCTGCGCGGCCACCGCGATGCCCAGGCGCTCGCGGGGCAGGTTCTGCATCAGGGAGGCCAGGCCGCTGCCGACCGGGCCGAGCAGGTTGGCGGCCGGGACGCGGGCGTCCTCGAAGAACAGTTCCGCGGTGTCCTGCGCCTGCAGTCCGACCTTGTCGAGCTTGCGCCCGCGGGTGAAGCCGGGGGTGTCCCGCTCCACCACGAAGAGGCTGTACCCCTTGCTGCCGGCGTCCGGGTCGGTCCGCGCCACGAGCACGATCAGATCCGCCAGGATGCCATTGGTGATGAAGGTCTTGGAGCCGTTCAGCACCCAGTGGTCGCCGTCCCGGACGGCGGTGGTGGTGATGCCCCGCAGGTCGCTCCCGGCGGCGGGTTCGCTCATCGCGATCGCCCCGACGGTCTCGCCGGTGACGAAGCCGGGCAGCCACCGCTCCTGCTGCTCCTCCGTCGCCAGGTTCAGCAGGTACCCGAGGACGATGTCGTCGTTGGTGCTGAACGAGGACTGCAGCGAGGACGCGCCGACGCGGGCGATCTCCTCGCACAGGACGACGCGGTAGCGGAAGTCGGGCTCGCCCGCGCCGCCGAAGCGCTCCGGCACCGAGAGGCCCACCAGTCCGGCGCGGCCCGCCTTCTTCCAGGTGTCCCGGTCGACGCAGCGCTCCTCGTCCCAGCGCTGCATGTTCGGCACGACCTCCCGATGGACGAAGGACCGCGCGGTCTCGCGGTACGCCTCGTGGTCGGGCTCGAAAAGGTCAGTGTCCATCGGTTCTCCTCGTTCGGGGCGGGGTGGGCACCCCGCGGATCGACCGAGCGGCCTCGGTCCGCGGGGGCGGGGAGGGGCGACCTCGGTGTCGCGGCGGAAGGGGACGGGCCGTCCGGGCGGAAGGTCCCGGACGTGGGGACGGCGTCGGGCGGCCGGTGGGTCCCTCGGCGCCCGCGGGGGTCGCCGGGCGCCGGACCACCCCGCCGCTCACAGGTCGAGCACCAGGGTCGCGGAGAGGCAGCGGGAGACGCACGGCATCATCGTCCTGCCCTCCTGCCGCTCCTTCTCGGAGAGCAGGGAGTCACGGTGGTCGGGACGCCCCTCCAGCACCGGGGTCTCGCAGGTGCCGCAGGTGCCCTCGCGGCAGGAGGTGGTCAGCCCGGCCCCCGCGTCGTCCAGCACGTCGGCGAGGGAGCGGTCGGCGGGCACGGTCAGCGTGGTGCCGGAGCGGGCCAACTTCACCACGAAGCTCCCCGGCTCGGGGGCGTCCTCGAACTCCTTGGGGGCGAAGCGCTCCAGGTGCAGGCTCCCCTCCGGCCAGGACGCGGTGAGCTTCTCCACCGCCGCCAGCAGCGGTTCCGGTCCGCAGCAGTACACCGCGACGTCGTCCCGCGGCTCCCCCAGCACCGACTCCAGGTCCAGCAGTCCGCACTCGTCCTGCGGCTGGACGCGCACCCGGTCGCCGGGCTGCTCGGCGAGCACGTCGAGGAAGGCCATGCTGGAGCGCGTCCGCCCGCCGTACAGCAGGGTCCAGCGGGCTTCGGCCGCCTCCGCGCGGCGGATCATGGGCAGCAGCGGGGTGATCCCGATGCCGCCGGCGACGAAGAGGTACTCCGGGCTGTCCACGAGGGCGAAGTTGTTGCGGGGGCCGCGCACCCGCACCACGTCCCCTTCGGCCAGCCGGTCGTGCACGTGCGCCGAGCCGCCGCGACCGGCCGGCTCACGCAGGACCGCCACCTGGAGTTGCGACCGGTCCGACTCGTCGCCGCACAAGGAGTACTGACGGATCAGGTCGTCGTCGAGCAGCAGGTCGAGGTGCGCGCCCGGCTCCCACGTCGGCACGTCGCCGCCGTCGGGCCGCGCCAGGGTCAGACGCACCACGTCCTGGGCCACCTGGTCACGCCGTCGGACGACCAGTTCGTGCACACTCTCGTTCGCCGGCACCGCTCTCACCTCTCAAGCAATCGCGGACCTTCCGTCCGCCGCAACCAAATAATCTTATGGCTGTAGATTAACTCCATCCTCGATCCACCGCCACCCCTCTTTTTCGAAGAAGGTCCACGCACGCCTCCGGAGCAGCCGGGGACGAGGGAGTCACAGCTCAGCAGGGGTGCGGGAGAAAGGGATGACAGCACGACGGAGACGTGCGGCACCTGCCCGCCAGCGGGCGCAGCCTCACGGCAGCAGGATTTCCTGAAGGGCGTAGGGGCGAATCCGGGGTTCGGCTGCGAGAAGCCTCAGCCGCCCCGGCGCGGCGACGGCGGTTGGGGGCAGGGCCGCCGGATGATCGGCGGGCTTCACCCGCGTCGGAAGAACCCCGTCCCGGCGGTGCGCGTGTCGCGCGGTCGACCGCCGGAGGAGCGTACGATCCACATGTGTCCGAGCAGGCCGATCGCGAGGCGTGCGACGGCGTCGCCCCAGGCGGGCAGGACGCCGCCGGGAGAGTCCCCGAAGAGGACGAGGCAGAACAGCAGGCTCGCGGGCACGACCACCAGGAGCGCGTACCCGTACCGCACCCGCGAGGAACGGTTCCGTCCCGGTCGGGCCCCCGCGAGGCCCGCCGGGATCTGCGCCAGCAGATGGAGCGCCACGCAGAACAAGGGCACCGCGAACAGGAGGGTGAAGGGTGCGTCGGCCGTCGCGTCCTCGGGCGCGGTCGCGTACGCGGCGTCCAGCAGCCAGGCCGGGGGAACGAGGAACGTGCACAGCAGCAGGAGTCCGCTCAGACGCATTGCGGCGAGATGCCGGGGCCACGGCGCCGACACGCGCGTGCGCGGCACCTCGGCCCGTTCCGTGGCGCCGGCCCCCCGGTCCATGCGTCCGCTCCCGTCGACGGCCTCGGGAGCGGGGGCGTGCCAGGACGGGGGGGGAGCGCTCCTCCCCCGGCCACCCACGGCGGCATGCCCCGCACGTCGCTCGCGCCGCTCCTGTCGGGCATCATGCGCCGTGCCCCCGACCTCGGGCAAGGGGCTGTCGTACGACGGGACCCTGCCCGGCGGCGCGCGGGGATCCGCCCCGCGCCTCGGGAACGCGCCCGGCGCGGGCACGGGCCGTGTCATGCGTGTGGGCGCCGCCGGCCGGTGACCGGAGACGCCCGCACACGCACTTCCGAGGTCAGCCCTTGCGGGTCTTGATCTCCTCGGTGAGCTGGGGCACGACGTCGAAGAGGTCGCCGACGACGCCGTAGTCGACCAGGTCGAAGATCGGGGCCTCGGCGTCCTTGTTGACCGCCACGATCGTCTTGGAGGTCTGCATGCCCGCCCGGTGCTGGATCGCGCCCGAGATGCCCGAGGCGATGTACAGCTGCGGCGAGACGCTCTTACCGGTCTGACCGACCTGAGCGGTGTGCGGGTACCAACCGGCGTCGACCGCGGCACGCGAGGCTCCCACCGCGGCACCCAGCGAGTCCGCCAGCGCCTCGATCACCGCGAAGCTCTCCGCCCCGCCCACACCACGACCGCCCGAGACCACCACGGCTGCCTCGGTCAGCTCCGGACGACCCGTCGACTCACGCGGCGTACGCGCGGTCACCTTGGTACCGGTGGCCTGCTCCGAGAACGTCACCGCCAGCTCCTCCACGGTGGAGGCGGCCGCGGCCGCCTCCACTGCGGCACTGTTGGGCTTGACGGTGATCACCGCGACGCCCTTGGACACGCGGGACTCGGTGGTGAACCCGGCCGCGAACACCGACTGCGTGGCCACCGGACCCTGCTCACCGGCCTCCACGTCGACCGCGTCGGTGATGACACCCGAACCGATCCGCAGCGCCAGCCGCGCCGCGACCTCCTTGCCCTCCGCCGACGAGGACACCAGGACCACCACCGGCGACACCGCCGCCACCGCGGCCTGCAGCGCGTCGACCTTCGGCACCACCAGGTAGTCGGCGTACTCGGCCGCCTCGTGCGTGAGGACCTTCACCGCACCGTGCTCGGCCAGCACACCCGCGGTGGCCGCCGCACCGGCACCCACCGCGACCGCCACCGGGTCACCGAGACGACGCGCCAGCGTCAACAGCTCCAACGTGGGCTTGCGGACCGCACCGTCCGCGTGGTCGACGAAGACGACAACTTCAGCCATGGGACTTCTTCTCTCCAGCTAGCGAGGGTTCAGGGGATGGGAGCGAGACGAGCCGCGGACTCAGATGAACTTCTGACCCGCGAGGAACTCGGCGAGCTGCTTGCCGCCCTCGCCCTCGTCCTTGACGACGGTGCCCGCGGTACGCGCCGCACGCTCCGTCGCGGAGTCGACCACCGTGTACGCGCCCTCCAGACCGACCTCCTCGGCCTCCAGGCCCAGGTCGGACAGGTCCCAGGACTCCACCGGCTTCTTCTTCGCCGCCATGATCCCCTTGAACGAGGGGTAACGGGCCTCACCGGACTGGTCGGTCACCGACACCACCGCCGGCAGCGACGCCTCCAACTGCTCCGAGGCGGCGTCCCCGTCACGGCGGCCCGTCACGGTGCCACCCTCCACCGACACCTCCGACAGCAGCGTCACCTGGGGCACCCTCAGACGCTCCGCCAGCAGCGCCGGCACCACGCCCATCACACCGTCGGTCGAGGCCATACCGGAGACGACCAGGTCGAAACCGGCCTTCTCCACCGCCTTCGCCAACACCAGCGACGTACCGATCGCGTCGGTGCCGTGCAGGTCGTCGTCCTCGACGTGGATCGCCTTGTCGGCGCCCATGGACAGCGCCTTGCGCAGCGCGTCCTTGGCGTCCTCCGGACCCACCGTCAGCACGGTGACCTCGACGTCGTCGTCGCCCTTGTCCCGACGGTCCTCCGAGATCTGCAGCGCCTGCTCGACCGCGTACTCGTCCAGCTCGGAGAGCAGACCGTCCACGTCGTCGCGGTCGACGGTCAGGTCATCGGCGAAGCGCCGGTCGCCCGTGGCGTCGGGCACATACTTCACGGTGACAACGATCCTCAAGCTCACGTTCCCTCTCCCACGTTCGACGCGTGCCGCCCGTCCGGGCCGGTACACGCGTGCGGCAACCGACCATCCGTTGTGTCCCCGGAGCGGTGCGCACCGCGTGAATCCGGGGGTTGCGCGAACCTGCGCACCTCTCGCGCGATCGCCTCCGGGGCGATCACGCCGGCGCCGTTCCAGGTCCGCGGGCCCTGCATCCGTACCGACGGACCTCAGCGCTTGAGGAACCTCTCCTGCGCCTCGCTGAAGTAGTCCGTGGCCAGCATCCGCACCTGTGCCTCCGCCTCGCTCTCCAGCACGGACGCCAGGTCCTGCTCCGGCTGAGCGAAGATCCCCTTGGTCTCGGCATACATCGCCGGCGACCCCTGCCCCAGACGTTCGGCCAGGTCGAGCGCGCGGTCCACCGCGCTGCCCGGATCGACGAGTTCGGTGACGAGCCCCATCGCGTCGGCTTCCTCGGCGGTGAAGTCGTTCGCCAGCAGCATCAGTTCCTTGGCGCGCGCCGCGCCGATGCGCCGCGGCAGCGTCCAGAAGAGACCGGTGTCGGGGACGAGACCGAGCCTGCCGAACGAGGCGGCGAACCGCGCGTCCCGACTCGATACGACGAAGTCGGTGGCCGCGACCAGCGAGAGACCGAGGCCGAACGCCCCTCCCTCGACCGCGCTGATGATCGGCTTGGGCCCCCCGACCAGCCTGTTGACGAGTTCGGTCAGCACACGCAGGCGCACCCGGGCGACCTCCGGATCGGTCGGCATGCTCCTGATGTCACCGCCCGCGGAGAACATCGGCCCCGCACCGGTGAGCACGACGGCGACGACGTCGGGGTCCTGCGCGGCGGCGTCGAGCGCGGCGATGAGGTCGCGGCGGTCCTGGAGGTCCAGGGCGTTGCGCCGCCGGGGGCGGTTGAGTTCGAGAACCGCCGTGCGCCCTCGCTTCGTGGTCAGGACTGCCGGCTCGTCGGACACGGTTTCCTCCTGGGCTGCCGCGCTGTCGGTATGTTCAGCCCCCGCCTCGGTGCGCGACCTCATACGGTGCGGGCGATCGTCCCGGCCCACTATAGACACACCCCGTCTCATAAGACACCATGGCCGGAGGACAGCCATGGCCGCCCGAGTGCAGGAGTATTAGTGGAGATCAACCTCAGTTCACGCGTCGCCCTCGTCACCGGTGCCGGCAGCGGCATCGGGCGGGACTTCGCCCGCATCCTCGCCGAGAGCGGTGCGTCGGTCGCGGTCATGGGCCGCCGTGCCGAGCAGCTCGCCGAGACCGTGACGGCCATCACGGACAAGGGTGGACGCGCCCTCGCGGTCCCCGGGGACGTGACGTCCGAGGAGGACGTGCAGCGCGTCATGGCAGCGGTCAAGGAGTGGGGCGGACGCCTGGACATCCTCGTCAACAACGCGGGCATCTACCCGTCCGGATCGATCGCGAAGATGCCCGAGGAGACCTGGGTGAGAACGATCGACACCAACCTCACCGGCGTCTTCCGGTGCAGCCGGCACGCCGCCCGGCTGATGAGCGAGAACGGATACGGGCGGATCATCAACGTCACCTCCCCGTCGTCCCTGCTCGGTGCCCTGGGGCAGAGCGCGTACGCCGCCTCGAAGGCCGCGCTCAACTCGTTCACGAAGTCGAGCGCCGCCGAGTTCGGCCGCCGTGGGATCACGGTGAACGCGCTGCTCATGGGGGTCGTCGCGACGGACTCGTTCGTCGGCGAGTACTCCCCGGCCGCCGTCGACGCGCTCGCCGCCGGACTGCCGGTCAAGCGCGCCGGCACCGCCGAGGACGCGGCGGGCGCGCTGGTGCTGCTCGCCTCGGAGGCCAGTTCCTACATCACCGGCGCCATGCTGCCGGTCGACGGCGGGATGAGCAACGTCATGCCGACGCTGCCCTCCTGACCGCTACGGCGCCGGGCCCGCGGTCACGGGCCCGGCCACGGTCACGGCAGGGAGGGGTTGATCACGAGCCGGGTGTTCGCCCCGCGTTCGCCGACTCGTGTCAGCACCTCGGCCACGTCCCCGAGCCCGAACTCCTCGTACGCGGTGGGCGGACTCACCCTGCCCTGCTCGACGAGCACGAGGAGTTCCTCGACCATGGCACGGGCCCGGTCGGGGAACTCCTCATTGAAGCGCAGGAGGTTGACGCCGACCAGCGACGCCGCCTTCATGATCAGCAGATTGGCCGGGACCCGGGGAACGGTCCCGGCCGCGAACCCCACGACGAGGCAGCGGCCGCCGAAACGCAGGCTCCGCACCGCCAGTTCCGTGGCTTCGCCCCCGACGGGGTCCACGACGACGTCCAACCCGCCCCCGGCGAGCGCCTCGACCTCCTCGCGCCACCGGGGGGACCGGCTGTCGACGACGTGGTCGGCCCCCGCGGCGAGCGCCGCCTCGCGCTTGGCCGCGGTCGAGGCGGAGGCGATGACCTTCGCGCCGAGCGCTTTGCCGAGTCGCACGGCCGCACCCCCGATCGCGCCGCCCGCCCCGAGCACCAGCACCGTTTCACCGGGCTCGACACGGCCCAGGGTCAGGGCATGGAAGGCGGTCTCGAAGCTGGTGCGGAACAGGACCGCGGCCGCGTCGGACATCCCCGCCGGCTGACGGACGAGGTTGGCGCAGGGAACGATCGCCCGTTCGGCGAACGTGCCGACGGTGGAGCGCCGACGGAGCGGGCCGGGCACGAACCCGTAGAACATCACCTTGTCGCCCGGGGCCACCGAGGTGACCCCCGGCCCGACCGAGGTGACGACGCCGATCCCCTCCGAGCCCGGGACGAACGGCGGCTCCGGGACGATCTGGTACCGGCCGGTGGCGATGAGGACGTCCCCGAAGCTGACGCCGGCCAGCGTGACCGAGACCGCCACCTCGTGCGGGCCCGGCTCGCGCTCGTCCACCTCCTCGACGGCGAAGGTGTGCGGATCCCGGGTTCGGGCGACTACGGCTCGCATCGGGCGTGCCCCTTCCGAAGTGGTCGGCACGTGCCCGAACGGCGCGCGCCGTGATCGATTCGCCTTGGGCGGGCCGGGCGCCCGGTACCCCGTCGTACGCGTCGGTCCGGCCGCCCGGCGGTCTCGCGGGTCCGGCGGCACCGGACCCGCAGGACCCCTTCTGCCCTTCTGCCCGGCACGTCCCGCGCCGGGCCTGGCGGCCTCAGCCCTCGGGGTTCGTGGCCTCGGTCGACGACTCGAAGACGATCCCGTCCCGCAGCAGCTCGTCGACCTCCGCGATCCCGAACGACTTCAGGATCTCCCGCGTGTGGGCACCTCTCTCCCGGGGCGCGCGGGGCGTGCCGGACGGCGTCCGGGAGAAGCGCGGGGCGGGGGCCGGTTGGGAGACGCCGCCCACCTCGATGAACACCTCACGCTCCCGCAGGTGCGGGTGTTCGCGTGCCTCCGTGAGCGACAGCACCGGAGCGACGCACGCGTCGCTGTCCATGAAGAGCTCGGTCCAGTGGCTCTGGGGCTCCGACCCGAACACCTCGGTGAAGGCCGAGCGGATCTTCGGCCAGGCGGAGACGTCGGCGCGGTCGGGCACCTTCCCCTCCAGGCCGAGCACCTGGAGGAGTTCCGCGTAGAACTTCGGCTCCAGGGCGCCCACGGCGACGAACTTCCCGTCGCTGGTGCCGTACGTGTCGTACCACGGGGCCGCGCCGTCCAGCCGGTTGGCGCCCCGCCTGTCGGTCCACAGATCGGAGGCCATCAGACCGTGCAGGATGGAGGTGAGCGAAGCCGCGCCGTCGACGATCGACGCGTCGACCACCTGCCCCCGGCCCGATCGACCCGCCTCCAGCAGGGCGGCCAGGACACCCATGACGAGGTAGGTGGCTCCCCCGCCGAAGTCGCCGAGCAGGTTGGCGGGCGGGAAGGGGCGGGTCCCCTCGGGGCCCGGGGTGAGCGCCCCCGTCACGGCGACGTACCCGATGTCGTGGCCGGCCCGCGCGGCCAGCGGACCGGACTGGCCCCACCCGGTCATCCGGCCGTAGACGAGCGCCGGGTTCAGATCGTGGCACCGCTCGGGCCCGATGCCCAGGCGCTCGGTGACCCCGGGTCGGTGGCCCTCGAGGAGGACGTCGGCACGGGCGACCAGCTTCTCGACCACACCGAGGCCCTCGGGGGTACGCAGGTCGACCATGATCGAGCGCCGGTTGCGTCTGAGGACGTCCTTGGTGGGGGTCACCCAGCTGATCGGCGGCCCCGCCCGCTCCACGCAGATGACGTCCGCCCCCATGTCCGCGAGCAGCATGCCCGCGTGGGGGATCGGCCCGATCCCGGCGAGTTCGACCACGGTGATCCCGGCGAGCGGACCGGTCGGCCGGACGTTCTCTTCCTCGTCGATTTCCTCTGGCATCACGTCAGCCTTCCTCTCTTGCCTGTCCAGGTGTGGATGGGCGGTGGCCACCGCGCGGCACGGCCGGCCGTCTCCGGCCGGTGCCGTCGGCGGGATGCGCCCGGTGCGGTCAGCGGTTCCGCAGTCCGAGCGTGCCCGCGATGATGTCCCGCTGGATCTCGTTCGTCCCGGCGTAGATGGTCGGGGCGATGCTCAGCCGCAGGTGCCGCTGCATCTCGAACTCCATGCTGTAGCCGTAGCCCCCCATGAGCTGCACCCCCTCGAGCGCCACCCGCTTGGCGGTCTCGGTCGACTTGACCTTGGCCATGGAGGTGGCGCGCACCCGCTCCTCCTCCGTGCCGATCCCCTCGGCGACCCGCCGCGTCACGTCGTGCACCAGTGTCCGGGTGGCCTCCACCTCGATCGCCAGATCGGCGATGCGGTGGCTCACCGCCTGGAAGCTGCCCACCGGGGCCCCGAACTGGCGGCGCTCCCGGACGTAGGCGAGGAGATCGTCCAACGTACGTCGGGCCAGGCCCAGTTGCTGGGCGGCGCAGACGATGCGCTCGCCGTTCAGGCAGGCCATCAGCTGACGCCAGGCCCCGCCCACGGTGCCGACGACCGCTTCGTCGGGCACGAACACGTCGTCGAAGAAGACGTCGTTGACCTCGCTGCCGCCCAGGGTCGGGATGGGGCGGACAACCACTCCCGGCGCGTCGGCCGGGACTTCGAACATGGTCAGCCCGTCGTGCCGCCGCTCCTCGCGGGAGGTGCGGGCGACCAGCAGCAACGCGGTGGCGTGCTGGGCGTCGGAGCACCAGGTCTTCTGCCCGGTGATGCGGTAGCCGCCCTCCACCCGGTCGGCCTGGCAGGTGATGGCCGCCGCGTCCGAGCCGGCCTCCGGCTCGGAGATGCTGATGGAGTAGACCTTGCCTTCGCAGATCGCGCCGAGCGCGGCCGCCTTCTGGGCCTCGGTGCCGAACCGCTTGTAGACCCCGGCGACGGTGTGCGAGGGGCCCATGCCGTGGACCGGCGCCAGGCCTCGCCACAACTCCTCGAAGGCCAGGACCTGATCGATCAGGCCCCCGCCGCTGCCGCCGTACTCCTCGGGCACGGAGACGCCCACGTAGCCGACCGCGGCGAGTTTGGCGTACAGCTCCGCGTTGTGCTGCTCCTCGCCTCCGTCGGTGAGGGCATCGCGCTGCTCACGGGTTCCGCACTCGCGCCGGCAGAAGTCCCGCACGGCTTCCACGAAGTCCTGCTGCTCGCCGGTGAACGCATAGGTAGTCAAGGCACCTCCTGTTGCCGCGGCATGACCGATCGCGACACAAATCTCGGGATGAGAACGACCATTCACCTGATGGTGGGTCGGCTTGATCTCTCGAAGCTACCAGCCAAGGCCGTCCCGGCCTACAGGTCGGAGGAATTTTCGGAACGATCGTTTACGTCTCGCAAAACACGGTGTTAGCCTCGCCGCACCACAGTCCACATGGACGGTGGTGCC
Source organism: Streptomyces sp. NPDC050388 (assembly GCF_040655635.1). Lineage (NCBI taxonomy): Bacteria > Bacillati > Actinomycetota > Actinomycetes > Kitasatosporales > Streptomycetaceae > Streptomyces > Streptomyces sp. NPDC050388. The sequence goes on along the minus strand of NZ_JBFAKH010000035.1, from coordinate 59,072 downwards.
CGTCCGCGGCGCCGCCGTCACAGCCTGGAGGTACGCCATGGGGTACCCGCTTCCGGACGAGGTCGCGTTCAAAGGGCCCTTCGCGCCCATGCGCTTCGAAGCGACAGTCGAGGAATGCATCGTCAGCCAGGGTGAGATTCCCAAGGAACTGTCCGGGGGGTTCTACCGCACCGGTCCCACCTGGAAGCGCCCGACCAAGCAGGGCACCAACCCGCTGCTCAGCATGGACGGCATGGTCCAGGGACTGATCCTGGACAACGGCCGGGCCGACTTCCGCAACCGCTGGATCCGCACCCCCAAGTACGTGCTCGAGGAGGGCCGGCAGCACGGCGTCTTCGAGTGGCTCGACAGCGGTTTCGGCGACTGGCGCGACTTCGCCTACGGGGACGTGACCCGGGACGCGCTCACCTGCGGAGTCCCGCAGGGCACGAACAACATCAACATCTTCCCCTTCGCGGGCGAGGTCGTCGCGCTCAGCGAACAGGGCGGCCCCCCGATCGCCCTGGACCCGATCACGCTCGACACCAAGGGCATCGTGCCCTGGTCCTCGAAGCTCAGCGCGGGCGTGCACCTGCCCACCGCGTTCGGCGACGCCGACCTCGCCGCCCACCCCAAGTGGGACCACGAGACGGGCACCCTGTACGGCTGGAACTACCGGGACGTCGCCCCCTACGTGACGATCCACGTCATCAGCCCGGACGGCCGGGTCGAGACCCGCGACCTGCACGACGCCCCGTACAACACGGTGGCGCACGACATCTGGCTCACCCCGGAATGGATCGTGATGCCCTTCCAGCCCTTCACCATCTCGCAGGAGCAGGTCCGCGAGCGGCAGGTGGGCATCTGGGGGTGGGACGAGACGCTTCCGATCGTCATCGCGCTCATCCCGAGGAACGACATCCAGGGCAAGATCAGATGGATCAAGACGGACCTGCCCCCGCAGTACGTCATGCACACGATGTCGGCCAACGTGGAGAACGGCAAGCTCACGCTGGACGCCCCCGTCTTCAACCGGCCGCCCTTCCCCTTCGAGCAGGACCTCAAGGTGGGCGAGGAGGTCGCACTGTTCTTCTCCGTCGCCAAGAGCTTCCTGGGGCGCTGGACCATCGACCTCGCCACCGGCGCGACCTCGAGCGAGCAGCTCTCGGACCGCCCGAGCGAACTGCCCAAGGTGGACGAGCGGTTCTACGGCAAGGGCTACCAGTTCGGCTTCCAGGTCGGCGGCGTCGTCAAGCGCAAGGGCATGTCGATGAACAGCCTCGTGGTGACGAACATGCGCACCATGAGCGAGCAGGTCTACCAGATCCGCGAGGGTGAGCCGGCCGCGGTGCTCGAGGCCACGTTCGCGCCGAGGCGTCCGGACTCCCCGGAGGGCGACGGCTACATCATCGTCCCCGTCTCCTGGTGGGCCGACAAGCGCGGCCAGTACCTCATCTTCGACACCGACGACATCACCAAGGGCCCGGTCTGCACCATCGACCTGCCCTTTGCCCTCGGCTGGACCCCGCACGGCCACTGGTCCGACTTCCGCTGACGCAACCCCGAGTGCGTCCGGCCGGCCGCGAGGCGACCGGCGGCACGCCCCCGGCCTCGGACGCGGCCGCAGCGCGGCCCCGACCCTCCTCCGGCACCCGCCTCGCCCCGGCGGCGAACGCGCCGCGGAACCCCGACCGCCCCTCGACGCGGCCAGGATCGACCCGGACCGGCGCCTACCGCCGCGTACCGCCCGGCGCCCCGACGGCCCCTCCGCGGGCCCGTCCGACGGGCCGCCCCAGCGCTCCCCCGGTGCTCGTCACCGAGAGGCCCCCGAGTCCACACAGACCGTTGACCCCGGGGCAACCAGCACATACTATTGAGATTCAGTGACTCACAAAGATGGGACAGATCATGTCGGCGTTGATCCCTGAAGGCCTGACCCCCGCGGACGAAGGCACCCACCTCTGCCCCCCCGGATTCGACGGACTGTGGGGGGACACGTTCTGGGTCAGCGTGGTCGACCCCGAGGCGAACGTCCACGGCGTCAACCACTTCCACCTCACCAACAAGGGGTACGCCCGCCTGACCGCCTTCTACATCATCGACGGCGAGCACCAGTGGTACGGCAACAAGATCCCCTTCGACGCCGGCCAGGGCGGCATCACGTCCTTCGGTGACGAGCGCATCTCCTACGAGGTCGTGCGGCCCTTCGAGGAGATCCGCATCCGCTTCGACGGCAGCCGGTTCGCCTTCGACCTGACCTTCAACGGTCGCTTCCAGGCGTTCAACTACGACAACTTCGAGCGCGACCCGATGAAGAACGTCGGCAAGACCGCCGTCGTGCACGGCGGCCACTGGGAGCAGGCGCTGGCCGTCACCGGCACCGTCGAGCTCCGGCACGGCCCCAACAGCGGCGACGTGCGCCAGATCGACTCCTTCGGCTTCCGCGACCGCAGCTGGTCCACCCGGTTCTCCGAGGAGTCCCCCTGGGCCGACTCCCAGCGCCCCGACCGCCAGGCCCACTTCTGGCCCTCGATCTCACTGCCCGAGCGCCACATCAGCCTCATGGGCATCACCGCCACCAAGACCACGGGCGACCAGGAAGCGGTCGTGGCCGGCTTCGTCTCCGACAAGGACGGCTCCCGCGAGGTCAAGTCCGCCGAGATGGTCCCCGTCGTGGGCGACCTGCGGACCCAGTCGTCCTTCGGGTACCGGATCGAGCTGGCCGACGGCGAGGTCCTCAACGTCCGCACGACCGACCACTTCGGCACGATCAAGCTGTGGGACCGCGGCGAGAACGACCTCGAGAACCGCTTCGACTGCTACGAGCCCTTCGTGGCCTTCGAGGTCGAGGAGACCGGCGAGCGCGGCGTCGGTGTGTGCGAGTACAGCGTCATCCCGCCCCGCCCGCGCTGGCAGGCATGATCCCATGAGCGAGTCCCGCTTCACCGAGCGCGTGCGGGAGGTCGTCCTGACCCGTCTGCCCGAACTCGAGGTGCGCGAAGTCGTCTCCGTGGACCGCCTTTCCGGCGGACTCTCCTTCGAGACGTACACCGTCACCACGAGGACGGCGGACGGGCCGGGCCGGCTCATCCTGCGCCGTGAGCCGACGGGTGGTCCGCTGGCTCCCTACGACATCGGCTTCGAGGCCGACGTCTACCGGTCCCTGGCCGACTCGAACGTCCCCGTCCCGCGGGTGCACCTGCACGAATCCGACCCGGACGTCCTCGACCGTCCGTTCGTCGTCGCGGAGTTCGTCACCGGGGAGGCCTTCGTGCACTCCTCGGCGCGGTTCGAGGAGGCGGGAACCCGTGAGACGGTCCTGGACCGGTTCACGGAGATGCTGGTCCGGGTCCACACCCTGCCCGTCGAAGGCCTGCCCTGCGGGCCGGGCGGGGTGGGCACCGGGGCCGGCGACGAGGTCCGGCACTGGCGGAAACGATTCGCCGAAGTGGAGCTGTCCCCTCGGCCCATCCTCCGCCGGGTGCTCGACGTCCTGGAGGAGCACGCGCCGACCGAGTACCCCCGGGCCCTCGTGCACGGTGACTACCGGCTGTCGAACCTGCTCTGGAAGGACGGCGAGATCACCGGCGTCCTGGACTGGGAACGTTCGTTCATCGGCGATCCCCTCGCCGATGTCGCCTTCACCCGCAACAAGGCCCTCGCCGGCTGGTGCCGGATCAACGGCCCGGCAGCCGAGCGGTACACCGAGCTGACCGGCTACGAGATTGACCCCCGGCGCATTCTCTTCTGGCAGCTCGTCGAACTCGTCAAGGTGGTGTACGTGGGCATGGCCTCGGCCGCCGCGCTGGCCCGGGGGACCACCTCGGACCTGCGGCTGCTCTCCGTCGCCAACGCCTCCACGGCCGTGGAGCCCGCGATGGTCAGACTCACCGACGCACTGGCTTCCGGAGCCGAGGGAGGCACCCGATGATCTGGATGAGGACCGAGGAACTCGTCGACGCGGTGCACAGGTCCCTCCTGGAGAACATCGCCCCCGCCGTCACGGACCCGTACGCGAAGGTGCAGGTGATCGCCGCCGCGCACGTCATGGCCGAGCTACGGCAGCGGATCGTGGACGGCGATCCCGTGGTCCGCGACAACGCGGCCCTCGAGGCACTGCTCGACTCCTGGGGCGAACCCCGCCCCGCCGGTGACGACGGCGACCCCCGGGTCGCCAACCGGCACGCCCGCGACGCCGTGGTCCGGGCGGTGGCCGGGCAGGACGAACCCCGGGCCCGCGAGATGACGGCCGAGGTCGCGCGGATCGAGTCCACCCTCGCCCAGGACGACATGCGATGGGTGTGCCGGGACGCCATGGCCACACTCGAGTGATCTACGGAAGCAGGGACCCGAGGCCATGCGGATCGGACTGAGCATCAGCGGACTGGCCGACACGGCCGACGAAGCCAGGCGCGCCGAGGAGGCGGGCTTCGACTTCGTCGGCTGCGGCGAGCACGTCTTCTTCCACGGCCCCACGCCCAACGCGTTCGTCGCCCTGGCCGCCGCGGCAGGGGCGACGAGCCGGGTCCGGCTGGTCACCTCGATCGCCCTCGCCCCCGTCTACCCGGGCGCGCTGTTCGCGAAGCTGACCGCGGCGCTCGACGTGGTCAGCGGGGGCCGGCTCGACCTCGGGGTCGGCGCCGGCGGGGAGTACCCGGCCGAGTTCACGGCGGTCGGGGTGGACGTGAACGAGCGTTTCCGTCGACTGGACGAGACGCTCGAACTCCTCCGGCGGCTCGGCCCCGGCGGTCCCGTCACCTTCGACGGCGAGTTCACCGCACTCGACGGCGTCGCCCTCCGGCCGGCGCCCACACAGCACGAAGGCCCACCCGTCTGGATGGGCGGCCGGGGCGAGGGCGCGCTGCGCCGCGCCGGGCGGTGGGCCGACGTGTGGATGCCGTACCTGCTCGATCCGGCCCGGGTGCGCGACGGGCTGGCGAAGGTGCGCGACCACGCGGCGGCACAGGGCCGCGACCCCCGCCCGCTGAGCGGGGCGCTCCTGGCCTGGACGGCCGTCGACGAGGACGACGCCTGGGCGCGCGCCACCGGCACGGCGGCGGTGAGCGCCACCTACGCCCAGGACTTCTCGGGTCTGGCGGACCGCTACCTCCTGCTCGGCTCACCCGACCGGGTGCTGGAGCGCCTGGCGCAGTACGCGCGGGCCGGTGTCGAGCACGTCCTGTTCCAGGTCGCGGCCTCCGACGCCGCGGACCGCAGGCGGATCATCGACACACTCACCGAGCGGGTACTGCCCGAGGCCGGAAGGCTCTGACCCTTCCCGCGCCCGGCGCCGGTACCCGGAACGCTCGGAAAACGCGGTGCGCGACGCCGCTCGCCGAACAGCGGCGCGCACCGCTCCCTACAACACATGTGACGGGAGGTCGACATGCGAAATCCACTCGTTCCCCCGGTCGTGGGCGAGGGCCCGCGACTGCGGTCCCTGCGCGCCGAGGTACGTGCGTTCACGGCCGAGCAGGCCGCCGCGGGAACGTTCGTTCCCCGCGTGGACACGTGGCTCACGAGCTGGGACCGCGAGTTCACCCGCGAGCTGGGCCGGCGGGGATGGCTCGGGATGGTCGTCCCGAAGGAGTACGGCGGGCAGGGCCGGACGTTCCTGGAACGCTTCGTCGTGACGGAGGAACTCCTGGCCTCGGGCGCGCCCGTGGCCGCGCACTGGATCGCCGAACGTCAGGTCGGCCCGTCGCTCCTGCGGTTCGGGAGCGAGCAGGTCAAGCAGACGTTCCTGCCCCGGATCAGTCGGGGCGAGGTGCTCTTCGGCATCGGCATGTCCGAGCCGGAGTCCGGGTCGGACCTGGCCAGCGTCCAGACCCGGGCGACCCGGTGCGAGGGGGGCTGGCGCCTCACCGGCACCAAGGTGTGGACCTCGGGCGCGCACCGGGCCGACTGGTTCATCGTGCTCGCACGCAGTGCCCCGCTCGACGAGCGGGCCAGGCATGCGGGGCTCAGCCAGTTCCTCGTCGACCTCGGCTCGGACGGGGTCACCGTCGCGCCGATCGTCTCCATGAGCGGCGAGCACCATTTCAACGAGGTGCACCTCGACGACGTCTTCGTCCCCGACGACCTCGTGCTGGGGCAGGCGGGCGACGGCTGGCTGCAGGTGACCTCCGAACTCGGTTACGAGCGCAGCGGTCCCGAGCGGATCCTGTCCACCTGGGCGCTGCTGGCCGCCGCGACCGGGTGCGTCGAGAGCGGCGCGCTGCCGCAGGACCCGCAGCTCGGCCGTCTGGTCGGTCGCGTCGCCGCGCTGCGGCAGATGTCGTTGGCGGTCTCGAACGCGCTGGAGGCACGGCAGGACGCGGACACCGCGGCGGCCGTGGTGAAGCTGCTGGGCACGACCACCGAGGGCGACATCGCCGAGTACGTGGCCACGCTCGCCGCCAACGGCGGGTTGGACGAGGGGGTGCGCGTGCTGCTGGACGCGGCGCTCCTGCAACGTCCCGGGTACACGCTGCGGGGCGGCACGAACGAGATTCTCACGGGCGTCGTCGCCCGCGGACTGGGGCTGCGCTGATGACTGGACCCGAAGGCAGACTGACGACGGAGCTCACGGCCGATCCCGACCTCGTCGAGATCTTCACCGAGCTCATGGACAAGCACCGGTCCGCGACCGTGCCCGCGGCGCGGAGCGATCTCGACCGCGCGCTGTGGGAGCAGCTCGACCGGCTCGGGTTCACCCTGCTGTCGACGAGCGAGGAGCACGGCGGCAGTGGAGGGACCCTCCTCGACTCGACGGCGCTGCTCGGACTCGCCGCGGGAGCGGGTGCCGCGGTCCCCCTGGCCGAGCACGATCTGCTCGCCGCCTGGCTCCTCGCCGAGGCCGGGCTGCCCGCCCCCGCCGGCATCCGCACCGCGGCCGATCCGGACGCCGACGGGTTCCGCCGCTCCGTGCCCTGGGCGGGGCGGACGGACGGTGTCGTCGCCCTGTGGCACGACCCGACCGATCGGGTGTGGCGGGTCGCGGACCTGGCGGGCGAAGACCTGGCGGTGACCGCGCAGGACGACCTGTCGGGGCTGCCGCGCGCGCACGTCCGGTTCGCCTTGCGGGCGCTGCGGGCGGGTGCCGTGGTGGGCCCCGAGGTGGCGGAGCGGTACACGCTGCGCGGGAGCCTCGCGCGCTGTGCGCAGATGACCGGGGCCATGGAGGCCGCGCTCGACCTGGTGGTCGCGTACGCGAACGAGCGGGTGCAGTTCGGGCGGCCCGTCGGCCGCTTCCAGGCCGTACAGCACCTGGTCGTCGGGATCGCCGCCGAGGTGTCCCTGGCGCGGGCCGCGACGGACGCCGCCGCGCAGTCGGTGATGGTGCGCGGATGGGACGACGAGCACACCCGGTTCCTGGTCGCCGTCGCCCGCTCGGGTGTCGGGCACGCCTCCTCGCTGGTGGTCCGCTCGGCCCACCAGGTGCTGGGTGCGATCGGGACGACCGCGGAGCACCCGCTGCACCGGTTGACCAAGCCGGTGCTGGCCTGGCGCGGCGACTTCGGCTCGATGCGCGAGTGGGACGTCCGGCTGACCGAGTCCGCGGTGCGGGCCGGCGGCGCCGGTCTGTGGGAGCGCGTCGCCCCCCTGTCATGACGGCGCGCCGACGCGGACGCGCGCGTCCCCGCACGCCCCAGGACCCCGTACGCAATGCCGGACGACCGGCGAGAACACGAGGAGCACACTTGTGAGACGCACACTCTTCGACGAGGACCACGACGCCTTCCGCGCCTCGGTGCGCACCTTCGTGGAGCGTGAGATCCAGCCGTACTACCAGGAGTGGGCCGAGCGCGGGCTGGTGGACCGGGAGCTGTACACCAAGGCGGCCCGCCAGGGCCTGGTGGGGCTCCAGGTGCCGGAGGAGTACGGCGGGGCCGGGGCGACCAGCTACAAGTTCAACGCGGTGTTCATCGAGGAGACGATCCTCGGCGACGCCAACCTCGGCTCCCTGCGGGTGCACTCGGAGGTCTGCCTGCCCTACCTGCTCCGCTACTGCACGCCGGAGCAGCGGAGCCGGTGGTTGCCGGCGGTCGCCCGCGGCGAGCTGGTGCTGGCCCTGGCGATCACGGAGCCCGGTACGGGTTCGGACGTCGCCGGTGTCCGGACCACGGCGCGCCGCGACGGCGACCACTACGTCCTCAACGGGGCGAAGACGTTCATCACCGGGGGCGCCAACGCGGACCGGGTGCTGGTGGTGTGCCGGACCGCGCCGGCCACCGAGGACGACAGGCGCGCGGGGCTCTCGATCCTGGTCGTGGACACCCGCAGCCCCGGCTTCGAGGTGGGCCGCAAGCTGGACAAGATCGGTCTGCGCGCGCAGGACACCATGGAGCTCTCCTTCGCCGACGTCCGGGTCCCGGTGGAGGACCTACTGGGGGAAGAGGGGAACGCCTTCGGGTACCTGGCCCACAACCTGGCCCAGGAACGGCTGACCATCGCCGTCGCGGGAATGGCTTCGGCCGTGCGGGCGCTGGAACTGGCCACCTCGTACGCCCAGGAGCGGAGCGTGTTCGGCAGGCGTCTCCAGGATTTCCAGAACACCAAGTTCGTCCTGGCCGAGTGCGCCACCGAGATCGCGGCGGGGCAGGCGCTGGTGGACCAGTCGATCGAGGCGCTCGACCGCGGCACGCTCACCCCCGCGGACGCCGCGCGGGCGAAGCTGTTCGTCTCGGAGATGCAGCAGCGTGTCGTCGACAAGTGCCTCCAGGTGCACGGCGGTTACGGCTACATCAACGAGTACCCGATCGCCGGCCTGTACGCGGACGCGCGCGTCACCCGCATCTTCGGCGGTACCTCGGAGGTCATGAAGTCCATCATTGCCAAGTCGCTCGGCCTGTGAGCGCGGCGGGCGGTCCGGCACGGGCGTCTCGTAGAATCTCCGCCATGCCCCGTCATCAAGAGATCCTGCTGGCAGCCGAACGCCTGTTCTTCGAGCGCAGCTTCGACGGCGTCGGGGTCGACGACATCGGCAGGGCGGCCGGGACCAGCGGTTCGGCGATCTACCGCTACTTCTCCGGCAAGGACGAGATCCTGGCCGCGCTCTTCAGCCGGGTGCTGGACGAGCTCCTCGTCCGCTCCGGCAGGCCCGGCGACGATCCGCACGAGGAGCTCGAGTCCCTGCTGCGCGGCTTCATCGAGCTGGCGACGAGTCACGAGATGCTGGCGGCGATCTGGGTCAGGGAGCAGCGTTCGCTGGCCGACCCCTACCGGGGGGAGCACGTGCGACGCCTGCGCCGCTTCTCGGACCGGTGGGTGGACTGCCTCGACCGCAGCTATCCCGGCCGCTCCCGCGAGGAACTGCTGATCGCCTCCAGGGCCGTCCAGACGATGCTGCTGGCGGAGGCCCTGCGTCCGCCGGAGACCCGGCGGCCGGCCGGGTCGCACGAGCTGATGCTGCGGATGGCGCGGGCCGGCCTGAAGGCGCTCGAGACGGGTCGGCCTCAGGACTCCTGAGGTCCGGCCCCCTCGGGCCCCCGGGGCGGGGCCTGCGGCAGCAGGGCGAGCGCGGCTTCCGTGATCACCTTGCGCGTGTACTTGCTGCCGGGGCGGTACCAGCGGGAGACCCACAGGCACTGGCCGAGCAGCAGCCGGGCGGTGACCACCGGGTCGGCCTCGGCCAGCAGGCCGTCCTTCATGGCGTCCTTGAGGACCTTGACCCACAGGCTCTCGTAGTGCCGGCTGAAGGAGCGCCAGCGCTCGTAGGAGTCCTGGGGCAGCCCACCGCCGCCGAAGAAGACGGGCAGGTAGCCCCGCATGCGCACGGCGGCGTCGACCTGGAGCGTGATCAGGGCTTCGAGCTTCTCCCTCGCCGTGTCCTCACTGGCGACGATCTTCTCGGCCGCCTCGGTGAGTTCCTTGGTGCTCCGCTCGAAGAGCACCGCGATGATGTGTTCCTTGGTGGGGTAGGTGCGGTACAGCGTGGCGCGTGAGACGTTCAGTCGGTCCGCTGCCGCGGTGACGCTGACTCCGTCGTGCCCCTCCTCCGCATAGAGCTTGGCGACAGTGGTGGCCAGCGCATCCGGGTCGATCACCCGACGCGGTCGCCCGAGCGGCCGCTTTCCCTCGCCGTTGGCGTCCTGATGTCGTGACCCTGTCACTTTGGAGACTCTCCGTTTCTGGAAGGGGTGGTGCGGCCATGATACGGCGAGTCTCGCCGATGACTCCCGCCGTGCACCCGGTCACACCGTCGTCGGCGGCACGTGCGCGGTGCGCGCGCCTCGCGGCCGGCCGGCCCGCTCCAGCGCATCCACCCCGGTCCGCTCGCCGCACTCGCACATCGCGCCCCCGCCGGTCACCGGTTCGGCCCCCGTGAGTATTCCAGCGCGCGGCGGGCCTCCCGGCTGCGGCGCACCGACATCACGCCACTGGCTTCCGCCCGGAGCTCCCCGTCGGAGCCGGTCACCCGCACCTGCGCGAAGACCACGGTGCGCCCGGAGCGCCGGACCGAGACGGACAATCCCATGGGCAGGTCGCAGGGTTGGTAGTAGTCGACGGTGAGCGAGGCCGTCGCGATGCCGTCACCCGCGTCCACCGCCCGCACGCACGTGACGCCGAGCGCGTGGTCGACGGCCGCGGCGACCACTCCGCCGTGCACGGCGCCGTTGGGGTTGACCGGGATGGGACTGCTCCTGGCGACGAACTCCCCCTCACCGTAGGCGAGTCGCAGGCAACGCACGTCGAAACCGGTCGCGAAGGGCAGCGTGTTCGCCCACGCGCACCACTCCTCGTCCGACGCCTCGACGGGCACCAGGGGGTACTCCTCGGACGCTGCAACGGGCATGCTTCCCCTCCGGCTCGTGGTTCGGTGCGGCACTTGCGGCCACCCCCGCGGGGTGCCGGGGTCCGCGCGCGTCGCCTCGGCCCCGCAGGGGCGTCGGCCGGGTGCACCGCGGAGGTCCGGGACTTCCCGTCCACTGCCGTGCCCCGCCTCGGGGACACACTACTATTTCGAGACGGGTAATGTCTAAAGGTTGATCGTCGCACCCGTTGACCCCGCACCCGCGATCCCTATAGTGAGACACGCAACGTCAAAATTGTGGTGCGTCGGGAAACCTCTCGTCCGCACCGCTCCGACGCCTGGGCAGGCGCCGTGACGGACGGGGCGGACATGACCACCGCGCGAGCGGTCGGCTGCCGGGGCACACGGAAGTGGGGAGTGGGAATGGGCCACGACGCGCAATTCGACGGTGACTGGAAGCCGTCCTCGTGGGACTACGTGCCCGAGTACGGCGACCGCCCCCCGCCCTGGCGCCGTCTCCTGGTCGAGCGGATCCTGCGGCTGAGCGCACGCCGCCGTCCGCACGAGACGGCCGTGGTCTGCGGGGACCGGACGCTCACCTGGCTCGAGTTCGACCGTCTCGCCGACCGCGCCGCCGACGGACTCCTGCGCAGCGGACTCCGACCGGGCTCCGTCGTGGCGCTCAGCGCCACGAACCTCCCGGAGACCTTCGCCATGCTGTTCGGCATCGCCCGGGCAGGCATGGTCGTGCTCCCCCTCAACCCGATGAACTCGCCCAAGGAGATCGAGTTCCAGATCTCCGAGGCCAAGGCGGACCTGACGATCTCCGCGGCGGGTCCCACCGTCCTGGACGTCATCGACCGGGGCCGACCGGACGTCGTCCACGAGGCCGACGTCGAGGAGACCTCGCCCTACTGGGTCCGCTTCACCTCCGGCACCACCGGCCTGCCCCGCATGTTCCCCAACAGCCAGCGCAACATCAGCCTCCAGGCCCTCCACATGGCGCTGGACCTCCGGTACCGCTCGGACGACACCTTCCTCGTCAACGCCCCCCTCGCGCACGCCTCCTTCAACTTCGCGCTCGCCGCCGTGCAGGCCGGGGCGAAGGTGGTCCTGCACGAGAAGTTCGACCCGGAGAACCTCTGGCAGGACTGCGCGCGCCAGGGCATCACCCAGATGTTCATGGTCCCCACGATGCTGGCCGCGGCGCTGCGGCACCCCGGCGAGGCCCCCGACCTGCGCACCGTCTTCGTCACCGGGGCGACACTGCCCCCCACCCTCAAGAAGGCGGCCGTCGAGCGGTTCCCGCACGTCGACTTCACCGAGCTGTACGGGACCTCCGAACTCGGCATGCTCGCGCTGCTGCGCGGCGACGAGAGCGCCGGCCGCGAGGGCTCCGTCGGGCTGCCGCACTTCGCCTCCCGGATCCGCATCCTCGACGACGAGGGCAACCAGCTCCCCGCGGGCGAGATAGGCATCATCTATCTCCAGGGCCTCATCATGACCAGCGGCTTCAACGGCTCGGTGCCCGCGCCCGAGAACTCCACCAGGAACGGGTGGGTCACCTCCGGGGACATGGGCCACCTGGACGAGGACGGTTATCTCTACCTCGCGGACCGCCGCTCCGACCTCATCCTCACCGGCGGGATGAACGTCTACCCCGCCGAGGTCGAGAACGCCCTGCTCCAGGCACCCGGAGTGCGCGAGGTCGCCGTCGTCGGGACCCCCGACGACCACTGGGGCCAGAAGGTCACCGCGGTCGTCGTCGGCGACGCCGACCAGGAGGCCCTCGACGCCCACTGCCGCGACCTGCTCGCCTCCTACAAGATCCCCCGCCTCTACCGCTTCGTCGACGCGCTCCCCACCTCACCCACCGGGAAAGTTCTCCGCCGCCTGCTCCGAGAGGAAACACAGAAGTGACCACCACCGCCCGGGGCACCCTCCGCGAGTTCATGACCCGCATCGGCGATCCGGCCACCGCCCGCCAGGCCTTCGAGCTGGTCGCCGAGGACTTCGTCGCCAACGAGCCCGACAGTCTCCCCTACCGAGGGCAGCACCACGGCCCGCGCGGCCTGCGCGGACTGCTGCGTCAGATCAACGAACACTTCGAGATCTCCATCGAGAACGTCCAGGTCACCGACGCCGGACCGGACCGCGCCCTGGCCGACGTGCAGATCCGACTCGCCTCGCGCACCACCGGCAGGAAGCTCTCCACCCGGGTGCTGGAGCTCTACCGCGTGGAGAACGGCAAGCTCGTGGCCCTCGACGTCTTCTACCAGGACACCCACGCCCTGGTCGCTCTCCTCGACGAGGACGGACAGTGACGCGGCGCGCCTAGCCGGAACTCCGGCAGGGAGACGGACACGCACGCGCGAACACAGCCGCCCAGGACGCCGGCGCACAGGGCGCAAGGGAGCAGGGCGTGCGGCAACGGCGGGTTCGCCCTGGCCACGGGTGCCGCACAGGGCACGGGCGGGTCGAGCGCACGGCTCCTGTCCGAGGACGGGCCGCTGTCCTGTGGCCGACATCGACCACGGGACAGCGGCCCGGCTCGTCACGGGGGCGAGCGTGCGGAAAGCGTGCTGCTGGTCGTGTCGTCCGCCGAAGACCGGGAGCGGGAGGCGCGCGACGCCGAGGAGCACCACGGCCGCCCGGACGGACTCGTCGGCAGTGCGCCCACCGCCTTCACCGGGAGGACCGAAGCGTAGCGCCGGCGGTCCCACCGCCGCAGAAAGGACGGCAGCACCTGCCCATGCCCACATCGAGGGTCAGCCGACTGCGTGTCGGCGGCCACTCGCCGCCGTCACCGAGGAGGGCGCAGAGCGGCGGGGGCCGCTCCGGGGTACGTCCACCGGGCGCTCCCGGTCCCGCGCGGGCCGCCCTCACGGGCCATGCTCCCGCCTCCCGCGCCCCTGACATGCGAAAGGGTCCACCGACCCGCTCGGTGGACCCTTCGGCCGCGTGCGGGGCCGGCGCACGCGCCGTGGTCCCGCCCCCGCACCCCCTACTTGCCCAGTCGGCGGCGGAGCCCCTCCATGGCCTCCGCCATCCTCGGGTCGGCCATCAGCAGCCGCTGCGCCACCCACTCCCGCTCCAACTGCTCCATGAGGGTGCTCTCCGCCGACTGCAGGAGCAGCCGCTTGGTGGTGCGGACCGACCGGTCGTAGACGTCCGCGAACGGCCGCGCGAACTCATGGGCGGCGTCGAGGAGTTCGTCGGGCTCGACCACGGCGTCCACCAGGCCGAGGTCGAGCGCCTCCTCGGCGCCGATGGTGGTGCCCCTGGTCAGGATCCGGAAGGCCTTCGCGTGGCCGACCACGCGGGGCAGGATCCAGCTCAACCCCATCTCGGCGGTGAGACCGAGGGAGGGGAACGACGTCGCCAGTTTGGCGGTGCGCGACATGACCCTGATGTCGTGCAGCATGGCCAGCGCGAACCCGCCCCCCGCGGCGGCACCGTTGATCGCCGCGACCGTCGGGGTGCCCAGCTGGGTGAACCTGGCAACCCAGCGCCCCACGCCCAGGTGGTCCACCCGGCGCGCCTCGTAGGGCAGGATCGGGTTCCCGGTCCGCCCCGCGGCGCCGTCGGTCCCCAGTTCGCCGACGTCCAGCCCGGACGGGCCGTTGTCCATGAGCGTCTTCGCGTCGAGGCCCACACAGAACGAGGAGCCCGCACCCGTCACGACGATCGCCCGGACGTCCGGGTCCGCGTCCGCGGCCTCCGCGGCTTCGATCAGCTCGCCGAACAGCGCGCCTCCGACCGAGTTGTGGTGTTCAGGGCGGTTGAGGGTCAGCACCGAGGTCTTTCCTTCGGTGCCGACGATGATGTCACTCATGGAATTCCGGATCACTCTCCCACCATTTATGACTCTCTGAGTCTCAAAAGATATCTCCGCGACACGGTCGCCTGTCAAGACGCGCGCACTCACCCCAAGGCGACATCACCCCGCTCGCGACCGGCCCACCCCCCACTCGACCCCGCGACATACACACCCCTCACCCGCCCCCTCGGCCGACCACCCCCACCGCCGAGCCCCACCCGCCCCCACCGCGTCGACGAGCGTCGCACACCATTGCCCTAATGAGATTGCGCGTCTATTATTTCGAGTCCTGCGCGCCGTCGCACGACCCGTCGAGGAGCGAGAGCGACGCCGTGGACGACGTCCTCGGGGCGCCCGGGACGACGCGGCCCGAGGCCCTGCCGACCCCGAGACAGGTGCCCGCGAGACCCACCCCCCGCCGCGCTGCCACGCCCGCTTCACGGACCTGCCGACGAGCATCCCGGCACAGCCCCGGAAGCAACAGACCAAGGTCACCCCACGGGGTGCTTCACGAGAGGCAGACACCATGAAGGTGCTCGTCGTCGGAGGAACCGGGCCCACCGGTCCGCACGTCGTACAGGGCCTGCTGGACCGAGGGCACGACGTCACGCTCTTCCACCGGGGGGTCCACGAGCCCCCGGAGCTTCCCGAGGTCCGCCACATCCACGGCGACCCGCACTTCCGCGAGACGATCGAGGAGGCGCTCGCCCACGAGCAGTTCGACGTCGTGGCGTGCATGTACGGGCGGGTCAAGACCTTGGCCGAGTGGTTCGCCAAGCGCTGCGAGCAGTTCGTGGCCGTCGGCGGGGTCCCGTCCTACAAGAACGTCCTGGGCTGGACCGACCAGCGTCCCCCCGGCGCGGTGCTCCCGACCCGTGAGGACGGCCCCCTGGCGGACGCGGAGGGCGAGGCGTCCTCCTTCGCCGGCAAGGTGCTCGCCGCCGAGCGCGAGGTGCTCGGCCGCGCCCGCGACGGCGACTTCAGGGGCACCGTGATCCGCTATCCCGCCATCCACGGCCCGCGCAACCAGAACCCCCACGAGTGGATGGTCCTCAAGCGGATGAACGACCGCAGGCCGTTCATGATCCTGCCCGACGGCGGACTGGGCATCCTGGGCCGCTGCGGAGCGCGCAACGCGGCGGAGGTGCTGCTGCGCTGCGTCGACCGGCCCGAGGCCGCCGACGGCGAGGCGTTCAACGCCGCCGACGACACCCAGTACTCGTGGCGCCAATGGGTGGACGTCGTGGCCCGGGCCGCCGGGGGCACGATCGAGATCGCCTCCCTGCCCGCGGAGCTGGCCGGCCCCGTCCAGGCGAGCCTGATCCCGCTGCGCGACTACTCGCCGCAGACGCTCTTCGACACCACCAAGGCCAAGACCCTCCTGGGCTACCGGGAGGTGATGTCGGCCGAGGAGCAGATCCGCGAGACGGTCGCCCGGCTGCTGGAGACGCCGCCCGACGTCGACTCCCAGATCGCCTTCGTCGACACCTTCAGCTACGACCGCGAGGACGCCCTGGTCGCCGCCTACCGCAAGGCCGTCGAGGAGGTCCGGGAGGCGGCCGGGTGGGACGCCCCGGCGCTGCACCATCCGCTCCCGCACCCGAAGAAGGCCGGTCTCGGCCCCGACGAAATGGGGAGGTAGCGGTGACCGACGACGAGCACCGCGGCACACCGGAGCAGGAGAAGGGCGTCCCACGCGCCCACGGCAGGAACGCGACGGCAGAGCACACGACCAGGCAGGAGCGGCACTGATGCACATCGGCCACATCGAGGTGGAGCCCGGGGTCCGGCTCCACGTCCAGGACCTGGGCGAGGGCGAGCCCGTCGTACTGCTGCCCGGTTTCGGCATGGCGCACGAGACGTGGGACGGCGTCGTCCGACGGCTGACCGAATCCGGTTACCGCGCGGTGTGCGTGGACCCGCGCGGTCACGGCCTCTCGGACCGGCCGCTGCACGGGTACGAGGTCCCGAGGCTGGCGAAGGACGTCGTGGCCGTGCTGGACGCGCTCGGGATCGACTCGGCCACGATCGTCGGCTGGTCCTTCAGCGGTCAGGTCGGCTTCCAGCTCGCCGCGACCGCGCCCGAGCGGGTGAGCCAACTGGTCCTCGTGTGCTCCAACGCGGTGCGCACGACGCGCAGCGAGGAGTTCCCCTTCGGACTGCCGGCCTCGACCCTGTTGCCCACCCTGCTCGAGGGCGAGCTGAACGACCGCATGACCTCGCGACGGGCGGGGATCGCCAACGCGTTCGCCTCCCCGCCCGACCCGCATCTGCTCGAATGGCTCACCACGCTCTCCCTGCGCATGCCGTCGTGGGCCGGCGCCGCGGTCTGCGTGGCGCTGATGGAGACCGATCTGGTGGCCCAGATCCCGCACGTGCGGCAGCCGGTGCTGCAACTCATCGGAGCCGACGACAAGATCTTCTCCTTGAAGGGCGCACGGTGGCTCAACGAGCGCCTCACCGATGCGACGCTGATTCCGCTGGAGCGATGCGGCCACTACCCGATGCTCGAACAGCCCACCGTCTTCTTCGACGCCCTGCACGCCTTCCTGTCGCGCACGGACCCGCGGCCTGCCGAGCAGGGCACGGTCGGCTGAGCCGGCAAGAGCCGGCACGCTTCGAGGGCAGCCACGCGCCGGAGGGTTCAGGGCGCCCCGGGCAAGTCCTGCCCTCGTCCACCACCACGACCCGTGCGCGCACGCACGGACCGCATCGGCCCCGGCAGGACCGGAAGGAACGGTTCTGCCGGGGCCGGCGGTCGGAGGTTCAGCCGCTCACCGGCTCCGAGACGTACTGGTCGCACATGAACGCCATCTTCGACGAACGGTCGAGGAACTCGTCCTCGTCGTCGAGGAACGCCGCGAGCTGGTCCGGCTCCTGGACCAGACGCTGCATCTCGGCGAGCGCCTGACGGTCCCGGAACGTGATCACGGTGATGGCGTCGTACGGGTCGTCGCCGACGGACGCGTTCGCGTCGGAGGTGCTGGCGTGCTCCCCGGAGGAACGGACCAGGTTCCTCGTGTAGCTGTCGTAGAGGTGGCCGAAGCAGCCCTGCGCCATCTTGGCGTGGACCTCGTTGTAATGGGCGGCGAACTCCTCCTTCGTCGTCCCCTGCTTGCGCTTGAGGAAGAGGACGACACTGATCTTCTGGGGCTCCGTGCTCGTCACGTCGCACACCTCTCTTTCGACCTGCTGGATGTTTCTCGGAACCTCCGCGGCGGCGGACGCCGACAGGACCTGGTCCGTGAGGAAGTCCGAGAAACACGACCGGCCGCCGCGCTGGCGCGGGCATTCCGGATAGATGAGGTGGCGAACTGCGGTCGTGAACTCGGACATGGCTTCTCCACCTTCCTCGACACATTCCCCCTCGCCGGGGCCCGCGCCAGCCGGTCTCGATCGCGGCGTTGGAACCGGCGTCACACGATGACACCGCTCCGATCCGTGTTCCGTCGCCGATCCGCACCACCGTGCGACCGGCAGGGCCCCGCCGGACCCGCCGGGTCGGGCGGCACCGCGGGTCCGGCCCCGGCACCCGCCGCGGGAACCCCCGCGCACCCGGCCGCCTACACCTCCACGACCACCGCCCCGCCCATGCCGCCGCCGGCGCACATGGCCGCCATGCCGAGGCCGCCGCCCCGGCGCCGCAGGGCGTGCACGAGCGTCGTCACCATGCGCGCCCCCGAGGCGGCGATCGGATGGCCGAGGCTGCACCCCGAGCCGTGGATGTTGATCTTCTCCTCGTCGATGCCGTGCACGCGCGCGGCGGCGAGCGGCACCGAGGCGAATGCCTCGTTGATCTCCCAGAGCGCGATGTCCCCGGCGGACAGCGAGGAGCGTGCCAGGAGCTTGGTGATCACCGCGGCGGCGGCCATGCCGGTGCGGTGCGGCTCGACGCCCACGGCGCCCCAGCCGCGGATCCGGGCCAGCGGGTCGAGTCCGTGCTCGCGGGCGTACGCCTCGCTCACGACCATGAGCGCGGCCGCCGCGTCGTTGATGCCGCTCGCGTTGCCCGCCGTGATGGAGAAACCCTCGATCTCGGGGTGCACCGGCGACAGCGCGGAGAGCTTCTCCATCGACGTGCCGCGTCGGGGATGCTCGTCCTGGTCGAAGGTGACCTGCTCGCCGCCGAGCGTGACGGACAGCGGCACCAGCTCGTCGGCGAAGAGGCCCTCGTCGATCGCGGCGACCGCCCTGCGGTGCGAGCGCAGCGCCCACGCGTCCAGTTCCCGCCGGGACAGGCCCGCCTCCCGGGCGGCGCTCCAGCCTACGGTCAGCGTGACGTCGTCCGTCGCGCCGTCGTAGTGGGGGAAGGTGGGGCCCATCCCGGTGCGGGTCCGCTCCGAGCCGGGCTCCCGCCACTCCAGGGCGGGCGCCGTCGAGGCGGACTCCGTCCCGCCGGCGACGACGGCGTGCGCGGCGCCGCCGCGCACGGCTCCGGCCGCGTTCCCCAACGCGGTGAGGCTGCCCGCGCAGTGCCGGTTCACCGCCTGGCCGGGGACGTCGAGCATGCCCGCCGCCACCGCGGCGTGGCGGGCGAGGACCCCGCCTCCGGCGAGCGACTCGGCGAGGATCACGTCGTCGACGGCTCCGGGCTCGACGCCGGAGCGCTCGACGCACGCGAGGAGCACCTGCCGGGCGAGTTCGTCGGCGCCGGTCTCCCGCAGCGTCCCCTTGAACGCCGTGCCGACGGGGGTGCGGACCGCGCTCACGATGACCGCGTCGTTCACGCCGCCACCTCCTCGACCCGGGAGGACATCGTCGTCAGCCGGTTCTCGATGAGTCCGCACGCCTCCTCGACCACCCGGTCGACGAGCGCGGAGACGGTGGGGATGTCGTCGATCAGCCCCTGGACCATTCCCGCCGTCCAGATGCCGAGTTCGGGGTCCCCCTCCTCGTAGACCCGCCGCCCCCGGGCCCCGGCCACGAGTTCGCGCACGGTCTCGAAGCGGGGGTCCTCCGCGAGCCTGCGCACGACCTCGCGGCTGACGCTGTTGCTCGCCACCCGGGCGGTGTTGCGCAGCGGGCGGAAGATGAGCTCGGTGTCCCGCTCGGTGGCCGCCACGATCGCCTCCTTGACGGGCGTGGCGATCGGCGACTCCACCGTGCACATGAAGCGGGTGCCCATGTTGACCCCGTCCGCACCCAGGGCGAGCGCGGCCACCAGGCCCCGCGCGTCGGCGATTCCCCCGGAGGCGATGAACGGGATGGACAGGGTGCTCGCCGCACGCGGGAGCAGGACCAGTCCGGGGATGTCGTCCTCCCCCGGGTGGCCGGCGCATTCGAACCCGTCGATGCTCAGCGCGTCGACGCCCACGGACTGGGCCTTGAGCGCGTGCCGGATGCTGGTGCACTTGTGGAGGATGCGGACGCCCGCGGGCTTGAGCATCTCGACGAACTCGGTCGGCAGGTTGCCCGCGGTCTCCACGATGGTGACGCCCGAGTCGATGATGGCGCGGCAGTACTCGGCGTACGGCGGCGGGTTGATCGACGGCAGGATCGTGAGGTTGACGCCGAACGGTCGATCGGTCATGGTCCGGCAGCGCTCGATCTCCCGGGCGAGGTCACCGGGGGTCGGCTGGGTGAGCGCGGTGATGAACCCGAGGGCGCCGGCGTTCGCCACCGCCGCCACGAGTTCGGCACGCCCGACCCACTGCATCCCCCCTTGCACCAGGGGGTGTGTCACCCCGAAGAGTTCGGTGAAGCGGGTCGAGATCCTTCGATGGGTCATTCTGTCTCCCTGACTGGCTGGTCGGCCGCGGACCTGTCCGCGGAGTGGTGCGCGCGCTCCCGCGGTGCTCAGCGCCCGCGGAACTCCGGCGGCCGACGCTCCTGGAAGGCAGTGATCCCTTCCAGCAGGTCCTCGGACGCGAGGGTCTGCTGCTCCAGTGCGAACGAGAGGTCGAGCACCTCTCCGGCTCGTTGCGCCGTGAGCCGGTTCAGGGCCCTCTTGGTTCCCTGAACGGCGAGCGGTGCGCGGGCGGCCATCCGCCCGGCGATGTCCAGCGCGACCGTGAGCGTCTCCTCCGGGGTGTCCACGAGGTCCGTGACCAGCCCGAACGTGTGGGCCGTGGCCGCGTCGAGGGGGTCTCCGGTGAGGAGGTAGCGGCGGGCGCGCAGCATTCCGGCCGAGTGGGGCCAGGCGACACAGCCTCCGTCGCCGGCCACGAGGCCCACCGCCACGTGCGTGTCGGCGATCTTCGCGGCGCGTGCCGCGACGACCGCGTCGCAGAGCAGGACGATCGTCGCGCCCACCCCGATCGCCGCTCCGTGCACCGCGGCGACGACCGGCTGCGGGATCGTCATGAACGCGTCCGCGAGACGCCGTCCGTCGTCCACGGTCCGCTGTCGCACGTCGACGTCCGCGTGTGCGAGGCGCATGAAGTCGAAGTCGCCGCCCGCCGAGAAGACCTTGCCCGTCGCGGCCAGCACGATCGCCCGGACCGAACGGTCGTCGGCGACCGCGCCGAGGACCTCGACCATCTCGCGGTGGAAGTCCTCGTCGACCCGGTTCATCAGGTCGGGGCGGTCGAGGGTGATCTGCAGGACGCCCTCGGACGGTCGACTCAGCCGCAGGCACACGAGCTTGGATTCATCCATTCTGAGACCTCTCGTATCGACACCTTGGTGCCTTATTGAGACCGACAGTCTATTATCTCAACAGCCGCGTGGCCAGTGGCGGCTCAGCGGGCCACCACGGGGCGCACTCCCCACCGACAAAGGACAAAGTGTGACACTTTTGACATCCGACATCGGAACCGACGACGTCGACAGCGCCGCTTTCGGGGAAAGACTCGCCTGGGCACTGAAGGACGCCAACCTCCCCACGATCCTTGCCGTCCTCACCCACATCACGGGCAACTGGTCATACCTGCAAGACCAGTTCGCACCCGGCCCCATGCGAGGTCCGGGTGATCACGACGACGCCGGACTGCCGGAGGAGTCCCAGGAGAAGCTGCGCGCGGTCGCCCACCGGGTGATCCTCGACCACCTGCGCGGGAACCTGCCCCACGCACCCGCCCCGGCGCCCGAGAAGCTCGCCGAGATCCTCGGTGTCGTGGTCGGGGACGCCGTGCCCGCGGACACCGCCGGCCTGCTCGCCGAAGAGCTCGGCACGGCCGATCGGCAGCCCGCGCCCCTCCCGGAGCGCTCCCGCCGCGACGCCCCCCACACGCTGATCGTCGGCACGGGCTTCTCCGGCCTGGCCGCCGCCATCCGGCTCGAGCAGGCCGGACTCCCCTTCACCATCATCGACAAGAACGAGGCGGTCGGCGGGACCTGGCACGAGAACACCTACCCCGGGTGCGGCGTGGACACCCCGGTCCACCTGTACTCCTTCGCCTTCGCCCAGCGCTCCGACTGGCCGCGGTACTTCGCCGGCCAGGGCGAGGTGCACCGCTACCTCGTCGACGTCGCCGAGCAGCACGGCATACGGGACAAGGTCCGGTACGGCACCGAACTGGAGTCCGCCACCTGGGACGAGGAAGCCCAGCACTGGCACGTCACCCTGCGCCGCTCGGACGGCACGCCCCAGGAGGCCGACTTCGGGGTCGTCATCAGCGCCGTCGGACAGTTCAACCGGCCCTCGCGCCCGAAGCTGCCGGGGCTGGACTCCTTCACCGGGCCCGTGGTGCACACCGCGGAGTGGGACCCCGACCTCGACCTGACCGGCATGCGCGTGGCGGTCGTGGGCAGCGGGGCCTCGGCCATGCAGCTCGTGCCGGCCATCCGCGACACGGCTGCCCACGTCTCCGTCTTCCAGCGCTCGCCCCAGTGGATCCTGCCCAACCCCAACGCGGGCGCCGACGTCAGCGAACAGAAGAAGTTCCTGATGGAGCACGTGCCCTGGTACCTGGGCTGGTACCGGCTCCGCCAGGTGTGGAACTTCGGCGACCGGATGTACCCCATCCTGCGCGTCGACCCCGCGTGGGAGCACCCCGAGCGTTCGGTCAACGCCGCCAACGAACGGCACCGCCGCTTCCTCACCGGGTACATCGCGCGCCAGTTGGCCGACCGCCCCGACCTGATCGAGGCCAGCACCCCCAGCTACCCCCCGTACGGCAAGCGTCCGCTGCTCGACCACGGCTGGTTCGAATCGCTGACCAGCGACAACGTCGACCTCATCGCGGAGAGCGTCGTGGAGGTGGACCGGGCCGGTGTGACCACGACATCGGGGCATCGCGTCGAGGCCGACGCGATCATCCTGGCCACCGGGTTCGACGCCATCAACATGCTCGGCCCGATGGAACTGCGCGGGCGCGGTGGCACCACGCTGCGCGACGCCTGGGGGGCCGACGACGCCCGCGCGTTCCTGGGCATGACGGTGCCCGACTTCCCCAACTTCTTCATGCTCTTCGGTCCGAACACCAACGCCGGGCACGGCGGAAGCCTGGTGATGACGGTCGAGATGCAGGTCCGCTACGTGATCGAGCTGCTGACCCACATGAGCGAGAACGGGATCGGCAGCGCCGAGGTCCGCACGGAGCCCTTCGAGCGTTTCATGGCCGAGCTGGACCAGGCCCTCGAGGGCGCGGTGTGGAGCCACCCGGGCATGACCAGCTACTACCGGAACGACAAGGGCCGGATCGTCACGAACCTCCCCTGGACGAACGCCGAGTACTGGGCCCGCACCCGTCATGTGGATCTCGATGACTACGCACTCACCCCGAGGAGGTCGACGCCGCGTACCGCAGACTGAAATCGCAGGTCACCGGGCTGGCGTGACGCGCACGAGGAGACTCACGCCGGCCTTGCCCCTCGCGGCGCCCGTGGGAACCGCGGGAACCGCCTCCGGGGCGGAGCGACCCTCCCCACCGACCGGGCCCGAGCCGCGGTCGTACCGCGCACGAGATGCCGGACCCGCCTCCGCGATGACGCCCCGTCCGGGAGCGCCGCGGCCCGCGACCGGAGCGCCATCGCCACGGCCGTCAGCCCAGGCACAGGCACAGGCACAGGCACAGGCACAGGCACAGGGGAACGATCGACGCGCGACCGGAAAGCCGTCCGCCGCGGCAGCACAGAAGCGCGGCACCGCCGAAACCGACCTCGATCGGTCCCCGCGGGCCGCGCACCACCGCGCCGGAGGCGACTAACCCGCCGCGGCTCCCGGATCCGCCGCGAGGACCGTCAGCGCACGCTCCGGGCACGCCCTCGCCCCGGCCCGCGCGCTCGATTCCCGGCCCGAGGGAACCTCACCGTCGAAGGGCAGCACGTAGCCGTCCTCGTCCAGCCGGAACAGATCGGGCGCGGCGACGGCACACTGCGCGTGCCCGGAACACAAGCTCTGATCGACCACTACGCGCATGTCAGCCCTCCAGACAGATGAGCGGCGCCTCGTGAGGATCGAGCGCCGCCAGGATGCGTGTTCCACATGAAACGGGGTGCGGGAGAGCACCCTCGTGCCCGCGGGCGGACCCGGGGCGTCGCTGTCGGAGCGAGCGCGGTCGCCGGGGCGGCGGCCGGCCCAGGGGGCTGCCCGTCGGCAGCCCCCTGTCCCGATTCACTGCTTGCGGAAGCTCGCGACGACCTCCTGGATCGCCGGCCCGGTCGCCGAGGACGCCTGCGCCCACGACTCGAACTCGAGGGTCGCGCCGAAGTCACCGGTCCGCGCCACGCCGACCGCCGACTTGATGTCGCGTGCGAGCGCCGGGTCGATCGCCGCCCAGCGCGCGGCCGTCTCGTGGGCGGCGGCCAACGGGTCGTCGGCGACCCGAAGGGCGAGCCCCTGGCCGACCGCCTCCTCGCCGCGCAGGGCGCCGCCGTCGAGCAGCAGCGCGAGCGCCTTCTGCGGGCCGAGGGCGTCGACCAGGAACCACGTGCAGCCGCCGCCCGGGTGCAGGCCGATCTTCGAGAACGTCGCCGCGAACGACGCGCGCGGACCGGCGATGCGGACGTCGCACGCCATGGCGAGGTTCAGCCCGGCACCGACGGCGGCCCCCTGCACCGCCGCGATGGTCGGGATCTCGAGCGCCCGCAGCCTCAGGAAGCTGTCGTAGACGGTGTGCAGGTGGCGGCGCAGGTCGGCGACCGAGCGCTCCGAGGCCTCCCCGAACAGGGCGGGCAGATCCGCGCCCGCACAGAACGCCGTTCCCTCACCGGTCACGACGAGGGTCCTCGCCCCCGCGTCGGCGGCCACGGTCGACACGGCGTCGCCGAGCTCCTGGATCATCGCCTCGTCCAGGCAGTTGCGCCGATCCGGGTCGGTCAACGTCAGGGTCCAGCGCCCGTCGTCGTTCCGTAGATCAACCTTGCTCATCCCGCAGTCACGCTCCGTCCGCATCACACTCGACGCCTCCGTGGCACCAGGGCACCCCTTCCCGGTCCGGCAGGGGCGCACCCGATCTCCGCTCGGGCCGCGATCCATTTTTCTGATATTTAAGATCTCACAATACTCGGCGTGCCGGGCATCCGACGGTCCTGCTCCGCTCCGGGGCGGAACAGGACCGTCGCCGCACACCGAGGGGGCGGGCACCCGCACGCGCCCGCCCCCATCCCGAGCCGGGCCCCGCGTCGGACGGGGCCCGGCAGGTCATCGAAGGGCGTCCACCCGGTAACGGAAGCCCGCCTCGGTGATCGCCCCGCGTCCCACGGCAAGCGTGCGGTTGAGCCAGTCGTACTTCTTCGAAGCCGCCTCGAAGGAGTAGGTCAGGATCCAGTCGATCTCGCTCGGATCGACGCCCGCACCGCCCCTGGCCTCCATGACCTTGGGCCAGGGCCCCAGACGGCCTGCGGTGTAGGTCATGAGGATCAGCTCGCCGTCGTCCGTCCGCAGCACCAGCCGCACGTCGGGGGCGACGTAGCCGTCCGTCCGCAGGATCCCGTAGTCCATGCCCTCCAGGATGGTGGCCTTGAGGCGGGGGCCTTCGACCCAACCCCCCTCCACCCCACCCACGATGCGCTGCCCGTAGGGGGTCTCCCCGAAGGCGTAGGACGGACGACTGTGGGACTTGAGCTCGACGAGGTAGTCGAAGAGGAACTCCGTCTCGATCGACACGGGGTCCATCGCGCTGCCTTCCGTGGCCATGTGGTCCGTTCCCTTCGTCCCGGGTCGACCGACGCGTCGGCGTCGGCCGGCCGCAGCGATTCCGGCCGGTCCGCGCGCCGCACCGGCACGCGGCAGCACCGCGGAGGAGGGGAGGTGCGCCCGCCCGGTCGGCGACACCTCGGGCCGACGCGACACAGGAGGCGGGGGCGGCGGTCGGCGACCCTCGGGGCACCACCGACCCGAACCTCTCCGCCGGGCACGAACCCGACCTCCGTACGGCCGTGACCGGCGGTCACGCGCCGGGTGGCGGACGCTCCCGACCAGACATTATGAGATGCATTGACTCACAACCCGGAAAGGGCGTCAAGGAGGAGCATCGACCCACCACAGGCCGCGACCGGGCGGCACACATCCCCGCCGGCGAGCCGGGGCACCCCCTGCCTCGTCACGGACTCAGCCCGCGCTCATCCTCAGGGCCCCCTGGGTCGACGCGCAGCGCACGCCGTCCGCGCCCTCCATCTCGACGTTGACGAAGGCCACGCGCCTACCCCCCGGCACGAACTCCGCGCGCACGAGGACCGGCGGCATCGCCGAACGATGGAACTGCGTCGCCATGCTGATGGTGAACGCGTACGCGTGCGAACGCGCCCCCCGCACGGCCATGACGCCCATGACCTGGTCCGCGGCACTGGCGAGCAACCCCCCGTTCACCGCGCCGTTGGCGTTGAGCGGGAAGAAGCGCGAGTCGAGGACGAACTCCGCCCGCTCCTCATCCATGGCCGAGCACTCCAATCCGAGCGCGACCACGCTCGGCATCCGGTTCGCCCAGTCCATCCAGTCCTCGTCGGACGCCTCGGGCCGCGGGGGCTCGGAGACGTTCATGGCCGCCGGGGCGTCCCCGGGGTTCGCGTCAACGCTCACGTCATTCCTTCCGTCGAGACCGGGCGGACCCGGTCCACACCCTTCCGCGGGACGGACCTTGCCGCACCTCTTATGAGACACTATAGTTCAAAACTATGGCTCGAGGGCAGACGCGAACCGACCGCACGGCAGCGGGAGTCGAGTGCGACGCACGTCCCGGGTCATGCCCTCGAACACCGCCATGAACACGTGATCGCGCAAGGCGCGTCCGGGCACACACCCCGAGCGCCACGCCGCCACGAGCACGTCGGACCGGCCGCTCCCACCCCGCGGCCGGCATCCGCACCCCGCCTCGCACGGGGTGCGGATGCCGGCCGCACCCCGCCCCACCGTCGCCGCGGCGACACCGTCCGCCCGGACGGCCCGGGCCACCGCGGGGCGGCGGCACCCGGCCGTGGAAACGCACCCCGCCCCGCACCCGACGGGACGTACGCGCACCGGACCCGAAGCACATCCACCGAGCCGAACAGCTTCTTGGGGAGTCAGACATGACCAACACCGCCGTGATCGTCGACGCGATCCGCTCGCCCGTCGCGAAGGGGAAGGCTCCCCGCGACGGGAGGCCCGGCGGCGCCCTGTCCTCACTGCACCCGGTCGAGTTGCTGGGCCAGGTCCTGCGTCAGCTCATCGACCGCAACGGCATCGACCCGGCGATCGTGGACGACGTCATCACGGGCTGCGTGAGCCAGGTGGGAGAGCAGTCCGGGCCCGTCGGCCGCTGGGCCTGGCTGGCGGCGGGGCTGCCGGAGAGCGTGCCGTCCGTGACGGTGCACCGGGCCTGCGGGTCCAGCCAGCAGGCCGCCGACTTCGCCGCCCAGGCCGTGATCGCCGGGGCGCACGACATCGTCATCGCCTCGGGCGTGGAGTCGATGAGCCGCATCCCGATGCTCACCGCCCGGATCGGACAGGACCCCTGGGGCCCGTCCGTCGCCGAGCGCTACGCACCCGGGCTCGTGCCGCAGGGCGTCTCGGCGGAACTCATCGCCGCCCGCCGGGGCTTCAGCAGGCACGACCTGGACGTCTTCTCGGCCCGTTCCCACGCCAACGCCACGGCCACGGACCTCAGCGGCGAGATCGTGCCGGTGACCCTCGCCGACGGCACGGTCGTGAGCGCCGACGAGACGGTCCGTCCGCAGACGACCGTCGACGGCCTGGCCGGCCTCAAGCCGTCCTTCGAGACTCCCGAGATGAGCGCGCGCTTCCCCGAGATCGGGGAGTGGAAGGTCACCCCGGGCAACTCCTCCCAGCTGGCCGACGGGGCGTCCGCGCTGCTCATCATGTCCGAGACGAAGGCGCGGGAGCTGGGACTCCGCCCGCGGGCGCGGTTCCACGCCTTCGCGCTGGCCGGGGACGACCCGATCACGATGCTGACGGGGCCGATCCCGGCCACCGAGAAGCTGCTCGCGCGCACGGGCCTGACGATCGACCGGATCGACCACTACGAGGTCAACGAGGCCTTCGCCCCCGTACCACTGGCGTGGGCCCAGCACTTCGACGCCGACCCCGCACGCCTCAACCCGCGCGGCGGTGCCATCGCCCTGGGGCACCCGCTGGGCGGTTCGGGCGGACGCCTGCTCACCACGGCGCTGCACGGCCTCGAAGCCACCGGCGGCCGCTACGGCCTGGTCACCATGTGCGAAGCCGGCGGCATGGCCAACGCCACCCTCATCGAACGCCTCTGACAGGAAGAAGACACCACTGATGAACATCACAGGAAGCTCCGCCGTCGTCACGGGCGGCGCGTCCGGGCTGGGGCTGGCCACCGTGCGCCGCCTGCTCGACGCGGGCGCCGCGACGGTCGTCATCGCGGACCTGGAGGCGTCGCGGGGCAAGGAGGTCGCCGACGAACTCGGAGAGCGCGTGCGGTTCGTGCCGGCCGACGTGCGCGACGCCGACGCCCTGGAGAAGGTGCTCGACGCGGCCGAGGCGGCGGCCCCGCTGCGCGCCGTCGTGCACTGCGCCGGTCGCGGCGGTCCGGTGCGCCTGGTCAACAGGGACGGCAGTCCGGGCTCGCTGGAGACCTACTCCGAGATCGTGCAGATCAACCTCGTCGGTTCCTTCAACGTGCTCCGCCTGGCCGCGGCCCGGATGGCGCGCAACGAGCCGCTGGACGGCGACCGCGGGGTGGTCGTGCTGACCGCCTCGGTCGCGGCCTTCGAGGGCCAGATCGGACAGATCCCCTACGCCTCCTCCAAGGCCGGCATCGTGGGCATGACCATCGTGGCCGCGCGGGACCTGGCCTCGAAGAACATCCGTGTGTGCACCATCGCGCCGGGCACCTTCGACACCCCGCTGCTGGCGCGTCTGCCCGAGGAGGTCCGGGGCTCGCTCGCGGCCACCGTGCCCCACCCCAGCCGCCTCGGCGACCCCGACGAGTACGCGAAGCTCGCCCTGTCCATCATCGACAACGGGATGCTCAACGGCGAGACCATCCGTCTGGACGGTGCCATCCGGATGGCGCCGCGATGAGCCGCACCGTCACCTTCGAGGTGGACCGGGGCGTCGCGGTCGTCACCCTCGACCGGCCGGACGTCCGCAACGCCATCGATCTGGCCACCGCGCGGCAGATCGCCGCGGCCCTCGACGAGGTCGACGCCCGTGAGGACGTCCTGGCGGCCGTGCTCACCGGGTCGGGGCCCGTCTTCAGCGCCGGGATGGACCTCAAGGCCTTCAGCGCCACGGGGGAACGCCCCCTCGTGGAGGGCCGGGGAGCCTTCGGGATCTGTGAGCGGGCCACCGAGAAGCCGCTGATCGCCGCGGTCGAGGGCAAGGCGCTCGGGGGCGGCATGGAGATCGCCCTCGCCTGCGATCTCATCGTCGCCTCCGAGGAGTCCTGGTTCGGCCTTCCCGAGGTCAAGCGCGGACTGGTGGCCGCCGCGGGCGGCGTCCTGCGCCTGCCGCGGGTGGTGCCTCCCGCGGTCGCCCTGGAGATGGTCCTGACCGGCGAGCCGGTGGACGCGGCGCGCGCCCACGCGCTCGGCCTGGTCAACCGGGTCGTCGCGCCCGGCACCGCCCGGGAGCGGGCGGTGGAGATGGCACGCGTCATCGCCGGGAACGCGCCCATGGCGGTGCGGGCGGCCAAGCACCTGGTCACCTCGGCCCAGGACTGGTCCGCGGCCGAGATGTTCGACCGCCAGCGCGAGGACGTGGACCGCGTGCGGTCGTCGGCCGACGCGGCCGAGGGCGCACGGGCCTTCGTCGAGAAGCGCCCGCCCGTATGGACGAACACCTGACCCGCCCTCCGGTCCGTGCCTCCCGGCGGGGGACTTCGACGCAGGAGAACCACCACCACATGACGCCCACGACAGACTCGCGCGTCGTGCTGATGCTGGTCGTCCTGTCCCTCGCCGGGACCGCGGTGGCCCTCAACCAGTCGATCGTGCTGCCGCTGCTGCCCGACCTGCCGCGGCTGCTCGACACGGGCCCGGCCGGCGCCTCGTGGCTCCTCACCGCCACCCTGCTGGCCGGCGCCCTGGCCACACCGACGATCTCGCGTCTCGCCGACATGTACGGCAAGAAGCGCATGGTGCTGGTCTCGCTGGTCGCGATGGTCGTGGGCTCCCTCGTCGGGGCCCTGACCGACTCCCTCGCGCCCATGCTCGTCGCGCGGGCGTTGCAGGGCACCGGCATGGCGCTCGTCCCGGTGGGCATCGCGCTCATGCGCGACATGCTCCCCCCGCGCCACGTCCCGTTGGGGGTCGCGCTGATGAGCGCGACGCTGGCGGTGGGGGCCGGAGTCGGGATGCCCCTGTCCGGGCTGGTCGCGGCCCATCTGGACTGGCACGCGTTGTTCTGGATCACCGGCGGGCTCGGCGCGGTGGTGCTACTGGCCATCGCCCTGGTGGTCGAGGAGTCCCCGGTGCGGGCGCCCGGGAGGTTCGACCTTCCGGGGGCGCTCCTGCTGTCCCTCGCGCTCAGCGCCCTCCTGCTCGCCCTGTCGAAGGGGGGAGCCTGGGGGTGGACGTCGCGGCCGACGCTCGTCTCGGTGCTCTGCGCGGTCCTGGCCCTGGTCGCTTGGGCGCCCCAGCAGTTGCGCGCCCGTCGGCCGGTGGTCGACCTGCGTCTCGCCGTGCGTCCCGAGGTGCTCCTGGTGAACCTCTCCGCCCTGCTCATGGGGTTCGCGATGTACACCGATCTCCTCGTGACCTCGCAGCTCCTGCAGGCGCCCGAGCACGACGGGGTCGGCCTCGGCCTGGACCTGCGCCAGGCGGGGCTGTGGCTGGCGCCCAACGCCGTCACCTTCGGCCTCATGGCACCGGTGACGGCCGCGGTCGTCCGACGCTCCGGTCCACGGGCGACGCTCCTGGCGGGCGCCCTCCTCATGGGCGCGACCTACCTCGCCAGGTCCGCGTTCAGCAGCGGTCTGGGGCAGGTGGTCGCCGGCTCGGTGGCCGTGGCGGTCGGCGCCTCGCTCGCCTACGCCGCCATGCCCACCCTCATCATGCGGGCCGTCCCGGAGAGCGAAACGGCGTCCGCGAACGGACTCAACACCCTGCTGCGCGCGGTCGGCACGGCGTTGGCCAGCTCGGTGGTCGCGGCCGTGACGACCACCTACGTACTGGGCAGCGGCGCGGCGAGCTACACCGACCCCGACGCCCTCATGGCCGTCTTCCGGGTCTCCGCGCTGATGTGCCTGGGGACGATCCTGCTCACCGTCCCGATGTTCTTCCTGCGCGGCGCGTCGCGGTCGGGGACGACCTGAGCGGACACGCCCCGCCCCCGGTCGGCACCGCGGCCCCCGGGCCGCCGGCCGGGGGCGGTCGCCGTGCGACCGCGGCACCCGGTCCGGCCGCCGGCGCCCACACCGGCTCCGGCTCCGCGTTCGAGCTCCGCATTCGAGCTCCGTATTCCACCTTCGCAGGACGATTGACCTGCCCCATCTAATCTGAGACGCTTAGTCGCACAATCCCTCCGGACGGCAGCCGAGCGCGACGCCCCGAGCGTCGCTCGGTCACCTCACCTCGAGCATCGGGAGACATCATGGCCCTGAACGACAACATTCAGAACCTGTCTGCGACCGACAATGTTCGTACCGTGGCGGAATTTTCCGACCTGTACTTCTTCAAGGGGGACAAAGCGGCCGCCTTCGAGCTGCTCGCCGACGACTTCGTGGCCGTGGAGGCCGAGGGCCTTCCGTACGGCGGAGAGTGGCGGGGTGCCGACGGCTTCGACCGCATGATCGGTCAGATCACCGACCTGTTCGAGTCCACGGTGAACACCTTCCACGTCAAGTACCGCGACGCCGGCGACGTCGTCCTGGCGGACGCCGACCTCAACATGAAGAACCGCCGCACCGGCAAGGTGCTGCCGATGCGGGTCATCGAGCTCTGGTACGTCGTCGACGGGAAGATCGAGCGCGTCGAGGTCTTCTACCAGGACACCAAGGCCGTGACGGAGCACGCCGAGGGCAAGTGACGGGGTCCGCCCCCATTGCCGCACGTCCGCACCGGACCTGACCGACGGAAGGCCAGCATGAGCAGCACCTCCTCCCCCCTCCTCCCCGAGGGCAAGGTCGTCTTCGTCACCGGGGGCTCGGGCAACCTGGGTTCGCAGTTCGCCTCCTCGCTGTCCGCCGCCGGGGCCCGGGTCGTCATCGGCGGACGCAACGTCGAACGGCTGAAGGCCACGGCCCGTCGCATCCAGGAGGCCACCGGCAACGAGGTCAGGTACGCCGCGGGCGACCTGACCGACGCGGCCGGCACGTCCGCCCTCGTCGAGGACGTCTGGTCCGCCTTCGGACGCGTGGACACCGTCGTGAACTCGGCGGTGCCCAGCGGCAGCCCGCAGCAGGGCGACCTCCTG
Source organism: Streptomyces sp. NPDC050388 (assembly GCF_040655635.1). Taxonomy (NCBI): domain Bacteria; kingdom Bacillati; phylum Actinomycetota; class Actinomycetes; order Kitasatosporales; family Streptomycetaceae; genus Streptomyces; species Streptomyces sp. NPDC050388. The sequence goes on along the minus strand of NZ_JBFAKH010000035.1, from coordinate 26,834 downwards.
AGCACCCCTGACGAGGCGTGGCTGCACTTCTTCGACCCCGTGATCCTCGGCGTGGTGCGCATGGGCCGGCATCTGGTTCCGAAGATGGCCGCGGCCGGCGGTGGCTCCTTCGTCAACATCGTGTCCCCGACGGGGATCGTGCCCTCGCCCGGCGTCGACGCCTACGGCGTGGCCAAGGGCGCCCTGATCATGCTCACCAAGTACATGGCCAGGGAGTGGGGCACCTGGAACATCCGCGCCAACGGGATCGCCCCCGGGCTGATCATCGACGACCAGTACGTCACGCCCGAGACGATCCCGCGCAACGCGGCGCTCTCCAGCGCGCTCGAGCGCACCTCGCTGGGACGCTGGGGCCGACCCGAGGACCTGGTGGGTGTGGCCACCTTCCTCGCCTCGGACGCGGCCGCTTTCGTCAGCGGCCAGATCATCTCCGTCGACGGCGGACGTTTCTGACCCACGGGCGGCCGTCCCGGCCACGCGCACCCCCGCCGACCGACCGCCCCCCTGCCCACCCACACGCACGAGTCCGTCGTCCGGCCACGGGGCCGGACGACGCCCTCGGGAGGATCCCTTGATCAAGCTCGTCGCCGTTCTCTCCCGGAAGCCGGGCCTCTCGGTCGAGGAGTTCCGCACGCACTACGAGCAGGTCCACGCCCCGCTGATCCTGTCCCTGGTGGGACCGCACCTCATGGACTACCGCCGCAACTACGTCGACCACGCGACGGCCTCGGGCGGGGTCAACTCCGCTCCCGGACAGGACCTGTTGGACTTCGACGTCATCACCGACATGTGGTACGCGGACCGGGCCTGTTTCGATCGCGCGATGGAGGTGTTCCGCGACCCCGGCCACGCGGCACGGGTACGGGCGGACGAACTGACCTTCATGGACCGGGACAAAAAGCGCGTCTTCCTCGTGGACGAGGTGGGCGAGGGCGCGGCCACCGGGTGAACCCCTGCCCGCCGACCGCTCCACCGGCCTTTCCCCATCGTCCCGTTGCCCACCGACCGGTCCTCCGGCGACCGGTCCCCCACCGACCTCCGACCACTCACCTCGACACAGAAGGACGCGGCACATGACCGAGCAGGCCCTATCGGGCAAAGTAGCGATCGTCACCGGCGGGGCCCAGGGCATGGGTGAGACGACCGCCAAGCTCTTCGCCCGAGCGGGCGCCGAGGTGGCCGTCGTCGACCTCAACGAGCAGGCCGGCCGTCGCGTCGTGGAGGAGATCGAGGCGGAGGGCGGACGGGCCACCTTCATCGCCTGCGACATCTCCCGCGCGGAGCAGGTGGAGTCCATGGTCTCGGCCACGGTCGCGACGTACGGGCGGATCGACTGCGCGGTCAACAACGCCGCCGTCGCCAACGACAACGAGCCGGTGGCCGAGTTCGACGAGGCCACGTACGACCGCATCATGGCGGTCGACCTCAAGGGCACGTTCCACTGCAACAAGTACCAGATCAGACAGCTGCTGGCGCAGGGCAGCGGGGGCTCGATCGTCAACGTGGCCTCCATCGTGGGCTTCCGCCCGAACCGGAACTCGCCCGTCTACAACGCGGCCAAGGCCGGGGTGTGGTCGCTGACCCAGAGCGCGGCGCTGGACTACGGGAAGTACGGCATCCGGGTCAACTGCGTGGCGCCGGGGGCGATCGACACACCGATGCTCCAGGAGGGCCTGCGGGCGCGCCGGCGCGACGTCGACGCGTACCGGCGGATCATGAGCAACCTCCACCGCATCGGTGAGCCGGACGAGGTGGCCAACGCGCACCTGTGGCTCTGCTCGGACGCCTCGTCCTACATCACCGGCTCCGTGCTGCACCTGGACGGCGGGTACGTCCAGACGCCGCCGTACGAGTTCCCGCTCCTCGACGACTGAGGCGAGAAGCTCCCCGACTTGCAGGTTCGACACGACGAGGTGGACACGATGAGCAGTGACATGAGCAGCGCGCCGGCCTACCCCATGGCCCGGGGATGCCCTTTCTCCCCTCCGGCGGAGATCGGTCGGCTCAGGGAGGAGGAGCCCGTCGCGCGGGTGCGTACCTGGGACGGCAGCCTCCCCTGGCTGGTGACCCGTTACGACGACGTGCGGGCGATCCTGTCCGACCCGCGGTTCAGCTCGGACCCGGGTCGGGACGGCTACCCGGTCACCTCCGCGGGGATGAAGCAGCAGCACAAGGCGAACCCGACGTTCATCGCCATGGACGACCCGGAGCACGCCCGGCACCGCAGGATGATCACCGGTGAGTTCTCCGTGCGCCGGACCGAGGCGCTGCGCCCGACGGTCCGGCGGATCACCGAGGAGCTGCTGGACGCGATGGAGGCCGCGGGCGGCACCGCCGACCTGGTGACGGACTTCGCCCTGCCGCTGACCTCGACGGTCATCTGCGAACTGCTGGGGGTCCCCCAGGAAGCGCACACGTTCTTCCAGGAACACAGCAACGCCCTGCTCGACGTCAAGGGCGACCCGGCCAGGGCCGGTCGCGCGGTCGAGGAACTCACCGACTACCTCACCGCGCTCGTGGCGCAGAAGACGGCCGAGCCGAGCGACGACCTGCTCGGTCGGGTCGTCGAACGCCGGGTCAAAACGGGCGAGATGACCGAGCGGGAGGTCGCCTCCCTCGGCATCCTCCTGCTGGTCGCGGGGCACGAGACCACCGCGAACCAGATCGCGCTGGGCGTGCTGTTCCTGCTGCAGAACCCGCAGTACGCGGCGATCATGCGCGAGGGCGACGACAAGGCGGTCGCCGCGGCGTGCGAGGAACTGCTCCGGCTCCTCACGGTGACCCACATCGGGCGCCGTCGGGTGGCCGTCGAGGACGTCGAGGTCAACGGCGCGCTGATCCGGGCCGGCGAGGGGGTCATCGCCTCCGGCGACGCCGCCAACCGCGACCCCCGGCAGTTCGCCGACCCCGACCGGATGGACATCCACCGGGAGCAGAACCACCACGTCGCCTTCGGCTACGGAATCCACCAGTGCCTGGGGCAGCCCATCGCCCGCATCGAGCTCCAGACCGCCTACCCGGCGATCCTGAAGCGCTTCGCCGACCTGCGGCTGGCGGTGCCCCTCGACGAGATCGACTACCGAGGCGACATGGTCGTCTACGGCGTCCACTCCCTGCCCGTGACGTGGGGAGACGAAAGGTGAGCGAGATGAAGATCGAGATCGACTACCCCAAGTGCATCGGCGCGGGCCAGTGCGTCCTCGAGGCGTCCGAGGTCTTCGACCAGGACGACGACGGGATCGTCGTCCTGCTGGACGTGGACCCCGCCCCGCACGCGGCGGCCGTGCGCTCCGCCGCGCACGCCTGCCCGGCCCGCGCGATCGTCGTCGACCACCAGGAGCCGTAGGCCCCGCCATGACCTCAACCATCGAGCCGAACACGGACGGCACCGCGGTCGTCGTCGGCACCGGCGTCGGAGGCGTGCGCACGGCGCTCGGCCTGCGCGAGCAGGGCTTCCGGGGCAGGATCGTCCTGTTGGGGGCCGAGTCGCAGCTGCCCTACGACCGGCCCCCGCTGTCCAAGCAGTTCCTCTCCGGCGAGTGGGACGCCGAGCGGCTCTCGCTGCTCACCGAGAGCGAGGCGAACGATGCGCGGATCGAGCTGTGGCCGGGTACCTCGGCCCGGGGCCTGGACGTCCACGGCAGACGGGTGCTGCTCGACGGCGGGCAGAGCCTCGCCTTCGACCACTGCGTCATCGCCACGGGGTGCCGGGCCCGGCCCTCCCCCTGGCACGTCGAGTCGGGCCTGCACGTGATCCGTGAGCTCGCCGACTCGGTCGCCCTGCGGCGGGACCTCTCGGCGGGTGGACCGGTGGTGATCGTGGGCGGCGGGTTCATCGGCATGGAGGCCGCCGCGACCGCCGTCCTGCTCGGGCTCCCGGTCACCGTGGTGGACCCGGACCCGATGCCGCTGGCCCGTTCCGTCGGACCGGAGATCGCCGGCCTGCTGACCGACATCCACGTGCGTCACGGGGTCGTCACCCGCTTCGGGGTCGGCGTCGAGGACGTGCGGGGACGGCACGGGGACCTGCGTGTGACCCTGGCGGACGGCACCGCCCTGCGGGCGGCCACCGTCGTCGTCGGCATCGGCGCGGTACCGAACGTCGAGTGGCTCGCGGGCTCCGGTCTGCACGTCGCCGACGGGGTGGCGTGCGACGAACACGGGCGCGCGGTGGGTGCCGACGGCGTCCACGCCGTCGGCGACGTCGCCCGGTGGCGCGGCCCGGAGAACCCCGACGCCCGTCGGACCGAGCACTGGACCAACGCCGTCGACCAGGCCGCCGTCATCGCCCACAACATCGTCCATCCGGACCGGCCGGGGCGTCAGGACGCCCTCCCCTACGTGTGGAGCGACCAGTACGACCACAAGGTGCAGGTCGTGGGGCGTCCCGCCGCGTCCGCCGACTGCAAGGTCCTGGAAGGCCCGGACGGTCCCCGACGCCGGGTGGCCGCCCTGTACGCCGACGACGCGGGCGCGCTGGTCGGGGTGGCCGCGGTCAACTGGCCCAGGGCCACCGTGCTGGCCCGCAAGCTGCTGGCCCGCCGGGCGGGCGTCGGCGAGGCCGTCGACGAGGTGCAGGCGCTCGCCGCTCCGCGCTGAGCGGCCGCCCCGGCGCCGCGCGCGCCCGCGACCGCACGCGAGGAGGCGCGCCGGCTCTCCGGAGGAGCTGCTCGCGTCCCCGGAGGGTCGCCGCACACCCTCGGACCGAACTTCGGGCCGCATCCGCCGACCGGCGGGTGCGGCCCGAAGTCGTGCACGGCACGGTGACCCGTGAGCCCCCGCCCGCGCTCCGCTCCTCCCCCGCCACACCCGTTCCCTTATTGAGACTGCCCGTCTATTATCGAACGGCAGCGTCCCGTGGCGAGAACCCCCGATGAACGAGAGGCACGTCGTGAACGAGTCCTTGCAGGCCCTGGGATACCCGGAGCAGCGGCCCTTCCGCCGCACCCTCGACATGGCCACGCTCCCCGAGGCCTTCCAGCTGACGGTGGAGGCCTACCCGCACGCGGTGGCCCTGCGCACCGAGGACGACTCGCTGCGTCTCAGCTGGCTGGAGGCGGCCGAGCTGGTGGAGATCCTGGCCGGAGCACTCGCGGGTCTGGGGATGGGACGCGGCGACACGCTCGCCCTGCTCCTGACCAACCGCCCGGAGCACCAGCTCATGGACCTGGCCGCGCTCCACCTCGGGGCGGCCACGACCTCGGTCTACTCGACGCTCCCCCCGGTCGACCTCGCCTACAACATCGGCGACTCGGGCTCCCGCGTCGTGGTCACCGAGCCCTCGCTCGAGGCGGGGCTCCGGGAAGCGATCAGGGACCACGGCCTGACGGTCGACCATGTGATCGTCCTCGACCACGCACAGGTGGAGGCCCTGGACGGCGCGCAGACGCACACCTACGGCGAACTCCTGCTCCGGCCCGCGCCGGAGGGCTTCGACTTCGCCCGCACCTGGCGGGCGGTCTCGCCCGACGACGTCGCCACCGTCATCTACACCTCGGGCACCACCGACCTGCCCAAGGGCGTCGAGCTCCAGCACTCCGCGATCCTGCACACCGTGGACACGTACCACGAGGCGGCCCCCCTGGCCGCCGGCCGACGCCTGCTGTCCGGGATGCCGATGGCCCACATCGGCGAGCGGATCATCTCCTACTACCTGGCGGTCACCCAGGGGCACTGCGTGACCTTCTGCCCGGACATCAGACAGCTCAACAACATGTACCTGCGCGTCCGGCCCGCGATGATCTTCCTGGTGCCGCGTTCCCTCGAACGCTTCCGCAGTCTGATCGAGGCGTACATAGGCGACCAGCCGGACCAGGAGCGTCGCACGCGTCTGCGGCGGGCCGGCGCTCTCGGCGAGCAGTTGACCGATGCCGAACAGGCGGGCCGTGCCGCGCCCGCCGAGCTCCGCCGTGAGTGGGAGGAGCTCGCCGCGGAACGCGCGGACCTGCTCGCGGTCGTCGGCCTGGACGGCGTGGAGTACGCGGTCGTCGGCGGCGCGTACGTGGACGTCGACCTGCTGCGGTACTTCCTCGGCCTGGGCCTGCCGGTGCGCGAGGGTTACGGCTCGACGGAGTGCTGCGCCCTGGCCACCCCCGGCAGGCTCTCCGACGAGTACCGCATCGGCTACGCCGGCCCCGTCGCCACGGGCATGGAGCTCAGGATCGCCGAGGACGGCGAGATCCTCCTGCGCGGCCCACGGCTGATGCGCGGCTACCGCAACAAGCCCGAGGCGACGCGGGAGGCGATCGACGCCGACGGGTGGCTGCACACCGGCGACATCGGCGTGCTCAACGAACTCGGCCAGCTCAGGATGGTGGACCGCAAGAAGGACCTCATCATCAACACGAACGGCAAGAACATCTCGCCCGTCCGCATCGAGAGCCGCGTGGTCCTGGCCGGCTCACTCATCGGCACGGCGGTCGCCACCGGCGACTCCCGGGCGTACGTGTCCGCGCTGCTCGTGGCGTCCCCGGAGGGGGTGGCCGGCTACCGCCGCGCGCACCCCGAGACGGCCGCGCTCGACGACGAGGCGCTGGGCCGGGACGACGGTTTCCGCGCGGCCGTGCAGCAGCAGGTGGACGCCGCCAACAAGGACCTCTCCGCCGTCGAGCAGATCAAGGCCTGGACGCTGATCATGAGCCCGTGGGAGGTGGGCGGCCACGAGATCACCGCGTCCAACAAGCTCAAGCGCCGTGCGGTGCTGGTGAAGTACGCGTCGACGATCGACGCCATGTACCACTGACCCCGGATCCGGACGGACCGGACCCGGCCGAGGACCGCGCCGGCCTCCGGCCCGCCGTCCGGACGCCGGCGCGAAGCACGTGCACTGCCGTCACGGCCCTGGCCGAGGACCGCCGCACCGCCCCACCAGGGAGCGGCCCCGCGGTCCTCCTCCGAACCGCCGCCGACGCCCTCGGGGGGTGTCGGCGGCCTCGGCATGCGGCGGGCCTTCACGGCATCCGGCCGACGGCAGGACACGGCCGTCAGCCGTCCGGCGGGCGCGGGCCGCGCGTACCCTCCCCGGGCAACTCGGCAGACATCGGCGAGGGGTGGGGGAAAACCCCTCGCACCAGGCAGCAGGAACACGACGACGAGGGAAGAACCATGACCGGTACGCCTTGGACCGACACCGACACCCACTCCGGCGCCGACGACCCGCACCGCCACGGGCCCGCGGTCCCCGAGCGTCCGGCCGGCGCCGACACGCCCACCGGCGCCCGGCCGGACGCCGCTCCCCCCGCCGTGGGAGGGTGGCGGGCCGAGCCCTCGCAGAACGTGGCCACCCTCTCGACGTTCCTGGGCCTGCTGGCCTCGCGGGAGACGATGCGGCAGGCGCTGTCCCTGGTGGCCGACGACTTCGTGGCCGTGGAACCGGCGTCCCTTCCCTACGGGGGCTCTTACCACGGGCCCGCCGGGCTCCTGGACATGCTGCGCGCGGTCAACTCCGTGGTGCGGCTGGACATCGAGGACATCCGACTGAGCGACGCCGGCGATCTCGTCATGGCCCGGGTCGAGGTCGTCCTGGTGGCGCGCGACACCGGTGAGACCCTCCGTACGCGCATCGTCGAGCTCTACACGGTGGCGGAGGGCTCGATCAGGAAGTTGGACATCTTCTACCACGACACGGCCGCGGTCCATCGGCTGCTCGGCGCCTGACCGCCCGCCACCCTCCGGCTCCCGTCCGGCAACCGGCATCCGGTCGGACGACGCCGGAAGACCGGCCTGACCCCTTGTGCGGGGTCAGGCCGGTCTTCCGCGGCCGTCCGACCGGGTGATCCGTCCCTCATCGGCAAGGCTCGCGGTCGCGCCGCCCGTGCGGCGGCACGTGGCGCTACTCGCTGTAGCGGGCGATGTCCGACCGGTTGGTCTCCGGCACCGCGAAGATCGCCACGGCACCGCTCACCACGTAGATGACGGCCAGGAACACGGTGATGTAGACGGGGTTCCCGCCGCCCCACGCCATCAGCCCGCTCGCGATCAGCGGACCCAGTCCGGCGACGGAGGAGGTGAACTGGTAGCCCAGCGAGACGCCGGTGTAGCGGGCGTTGGAGGGGAAGAGCTCGGAGATCATCACGCCGTGCGCGCCGACGGCGAGACCCAGGAAGCCGTACCCGAGGATGAAGGCGACCAGCAGCAGCGTCGAGGAGCCCGAGTCGACCAGCGGGAAGAGCACGAAGGACGTCGCGAGCATCAGGACCATGCCGGTGACGTAGACCGGTCTGCGCCCGAAGCGGTCCGACGCGGCCGCACCTATCAGGGTGGTCACGGGGTTGACCAGGGAGGCGATGAGGAGCGCGGACAGTGCCGTGCTGCTGCTGTAGCCCGAGCCGATCGCGTACGACAGGGTGTACACGAGCACGACGGTGCCGGTCAGCGAGATGCTCAGGGTCAGCATCACGACCAGGATCAGCGGGCGGCGGTCACGCGTGAGCACCTGCATCAGCGGGATGCGTCCCTCCCGGACCACGGGCTCGGCCTTCTCGAACACCGGGGTCTCGTCGGTGCCGGAGCGGATCCAGACCGCGATCGCCACGAGGACGAGGCTGAACAGGAACGGCAGTCGCCACCCCCAGCCCAGAAACTGCTCCTGGGGCAAGTCGGAAACCAGCCGGAAGACCAGCGTCGCCATGATCACGCCGCCGGCCGGTCCCAGCTGGGACGCGGCGCTCCACAGTCCCCTGCGGTGCGCGGGCGCGTGCTCGACCGTCATCAGCAGCGCGCCGCCCCACTCGCCGCCGACCGACACGCCCTGGACCAGCCGGACGAGGACCAGCAGGACGGGCGCCCACACACCGATGCTGGCGTACGTGGGGAGCAGCCCGATGACCGTGGTGGCGAGCCCCATCACCATGAGGGTCACGACCAGGACGCGCTTGCGCCCGATCCGGTCGCCCAGGTGGCCGGCGATCACACCTCCCAGGGGGCGGGCGACGTAGCCCACCGCGAAGGTGGCGAAGGCCCCCATCAGGGCGACGGAGGAGTCCCCTTCCGGGAAGAACAGCGCGGCGAAGACGATCGCCGAGGCCATACCGTAGAGGTTGAAGTCGTACCACTCGATCAGTCCGCCGAGGAAGCTCGAGACGAGCACCCGCCGCTTGCGGGCGGTCGTTCCTCGCTCGGTCGGCGGCGATTGCGTCCCGGGGGAGGAGCTGTCGTCCCTCGTCCCGTCGACCATGTCCTGAGCCATGGGTGATCTCCCTGTGCCGATGGATGGGCGCGAGTTTTGAACTCGCAAGTCGCAATAAGGGCGACGGCGGCACACCCTAACAGCGGTCGGCCGGATTGCCCCCTGTCGCGCGACGGACTTTTCCGCTAGCCCTCGACGCCACCCCGGACCCGGAGCGCGGGCCGCCGGGGCGATGCGACCCTTTCAAAGTCGCCCATCTCAAAACTCTTGCACGTCCGCGCCCCGTCGTACATATTGTGAGACCACATGTTTCATAACGGTGGGATCCGGCCCCCCGGACGTCGACGGTGGCGCCCGCGGGGCCGGTGCCCCACCCGTGCGACGAGGAGATACATGTGGCTCCCTCTCCACCGGCGGCGACGGTGCCCGAGACCGTGCCCGCCGTCCCCGACCGGCCCGACCCCGTGCTCGAGGTGCGCGGCGTGGGACAGCGGTACGGCGCGCACCAGGTGCTCAGCGACATCGACTTCACCCTGCACCGCGGCGAACTCCTCGCCACGGTCGGCCCGAACGGCGCCGGCAAGACGACACTCTTCAACTGCGTCACGGGTGTCGCCAGGCCGCGGACGGGTTCGGTGGTCGTCGCGGGCACGGACGTCACCGGTCTGCGCCCGTCGGCCGTCGTCCGGGCAGGGGTCGCGCGCACGTTCCAGCACCTGGCGCTGTTCGAATCCCTGACGGTCCGGGACAACCTCCTCCTGGGACGCCGGCACGCCATGCGCACCGGCTCCCTGGCCACCACGCTGAGGCCGCTGCGCGCCCGCCGCGAGGAGGCGGACAACCGCGCGGTCGTCGCCGGACTGATCGAGCGGTACGGCCTGTCGGGGGTCGCCGACCGGCCGGTGGAGACCCTCCCCCACGGGGTGGGCAAGGTCGTGGAACTCGCGCGGGCGGTCGCCATGGAACCCGCGGTGCTGTTGCTCGACGAGCCGGTGGCCGGGCTCAACCCCGAGGAGTCCGCCGAGTTCGCCGAGCACCTGAAAGCCCTCCGCGAGGAGCGTCCCGAGCTGGCGATCCTGCTCATCGAGCACGACATGCCGCTGGTGCTGACCCTCGCGGACCGCGTGCTCGTCCTCAACTTCGGCCGTGAGGTCGCGACGGGGACCCCGGCGGAGATCCGCCAGGACCCCCGTGTCATCGATGCCTATCTCGGCCGGAGGAGTGCGGAATGACCCAGGCAGAGATCTTCCAGGCGCTGGTCTCCGGCCTCGCGCTGGGTGCCGGTTACGCGTTGTTGGCGGTCGGCGTCGTGGTGGTCTACTCCGCGACCGGGATCCTCAACTTCGCCCAGGGCGCATTCGTCCTGATCGGCGCCTTCACCACCTATCAGGTCGGCGTGGTGTGGGGGCTGCCCTTCCTGGTGGCGGCCCTCGCCTCCCTGCTCCTCGGGGCCCTGCTGTCGATGCTGACCGGCATGACGCTGCTGCGACGTTTCAGCAAGAAGGCGCACTTCCCGGCCGTGATGGCGACGGTCGGCCTGCTGTTCCTGGTCCAGGCACTGGTCGCGGGCCTGTGGGGCGACGAGGCCCGCGACCTGGGCGATCCCTGGGGACTGCGCGTCGTCAAGGTCGGTGGGTCCGTGCTCGCGCTGTCGGACGTGTGGACCGCCGTGACCGGCGCCGTGCTCCTCGTCGCGGTCTTCGCCCTCATCCGGTTCAGCCCGATCGGGCTGGCGATGCGTGCCGCGGTCAGCGACGAGGAGGCCGCGGTGGCCCAGGGCATCAGCACCCGGACGGTCACCGTCTTCGCCTGGAGCCTCGGGGGCGCACTCGGGGCCGTCGCGGGCATCCTGCTCGCCGCCGGTGCGTCCGGCGTCAACAGCACCTTGGGCATCGCGGCGTTCGCCGCGCTGCCGGCCATGGTGCTGGGCGGCATCGACTCCCCCATGGGCGCGCTGCTGGGCGGACTGTTCCTGGGCGTGGCACAGCAGTTCGCGATCCTGCTCCAGTCGTCGGTGCTGGAGCCGCTCGGCGCGGGATTCCCCGGCGTCCTCCCCTACCTGATCCTCGTCGTGATGCTCGTCGTACGGCCCCAGGGCTTCTTCGGAACCCGGGCCGTGCGTCGTTTCTGAGAGAGCGGGCGTGATGCAAGAACACCTCCTCACCGAGCCGGTCCCGCCACGGGATCGGCCCCCACGCGAAGTCCCGCGATCCGCCGGGCAGCTGCTCCTCGCGGGGCTCGCCTGCGTCTATCTGGCGACCCCCTTCCTGGTCCAGGACCACATCCTCTTCCTGCTCTCCTACTGTGCGGTGATCGCGCTCGCCGGTGCGGGCGTGGTCCTGCTGGTCGGTCGGGCGGGCACGGTCTGGATCGCGCAGCCGTTCTTCATGGGTCTCGGGGCCTACCTCGCCGTCGCCCTCGCCGACCGCTTCGACCCCGGCTTCGTGGTCGTCGCCGTCGCGGCCGGGGCGGCAGCGGCGGCGGCGGGTGCGGTGACCGGCTGGTTGGCGGTCCGGCTCGGGGGCCTGGAGCTGGCGATCGTCTCGTTCGGCGTCGTCCTCATCGGCGACTACCTCGCCCGCCAGCTCACCTCCCTGACGGGCGGCTCCGCGGGCAGGGCGACCTCCTCGGTCGAGGTGTCCGTCGGGCCCGTGAACTTCGAGGACCTCGGCTCCTTCTCCGCGGAACAGGGCCTCTTCTGGGCCACCTGGGCGGTGACCGCCGCCTGCCTCGCCCTCAGCGCCTTCCTCCTGCGCCGCGCCCCCGGCCGGACCTGGGTGGCGCTGCGCGACAACGAGCGGGCCGCCGAGGCGATCGGGATCGACGTGCGACGGGAGAAGATCGGCGTCTTCGCGCTCGCCGGCGCCTTCGGCGGACTCAGCGGGGCGATGCTGGCCGGCCTGCGGGAGTACATCGCCCCGGAGGACTTCGGCTTCACGATGGTCACGCTGCTCATGGCGGTGGTCATCGTCGGGGGCGTGACCCGGCTCGCGGGTGCGGTCGTCGGCGCCCTGGCCCTGCCCGGCCTGGAGTTCCTCGTCTCCGAGTTCGCGGACAGTCCCGCGCTCGGCTGGTTGATCAAAAGCACTGCGGAGGACAGCGGATTCTTCACCGCGGGCTCGTTCAACCTCCTGATCTTCGGCGCGCTGATCCTGGTGGTGCTCCTAGTGGAGCCGCAAGGCCTGTTGGGCGGCGCCGCCCGGGTCATCGACCGATGGAAAGGGACCGCGGCCGACCGCACGGTCCACGACGAAGGAGAAGTCAAGTGATGCCCTCCCGCACCAGAACCGCACTCGCGGCGCTCGCCGTGGGCGCGCTGCTCGCCACCGCCGGCTGCGGTCGTGGCGAGTCGAAGGGTTCGGACGACACGGCCGCCGCGGCGCCCGGTTTCGACGGACACACGCTCACCCTGGGCGTGCTCAACGTGACGTCCGGCCCGGCCGCCTCGTCCTTCGCCCCCATCGGGGCCGGCGCCAAGGCCTACGTGGACGCCCTCAACGCGCGCGGCGGCATCGCCGGGAAGTACCCCGTAGAACTGATCACCCGCGACACCGCCTACGACCCCTCCAAGACCGCGCAGGCCTACGAGGCCACGAAGCGTGAGGTCGCGGCCTACGCCCTGGTGACGGGCACGCTGTCCACCGACGCGGTGCTGCCCCAGGCCCGCAAGGACGACATCCTGGTGTTCAGCGCGTCGGCGGACGGCAAGTTCTTCCACCAGAGCCACGCCCTGTCCATCGCCATGCCCGCCCAGAGCCAGTTCCTCAACGGCGCCGAGTACCTCACCCGGGGCGACGGCAAGGGGCGAAAGCTCTGCTCCCTCGCCACCGAGGGCCCCCGGTTCGAGACCGCCACCGCGGTCGTGGAGTACGCCGGGAAGAAGATGGGCATGCGAACGGGCCCCTCCCTGGCGGTCCAGTCCGGCGTGAAGCCGACCACGCAGGTCCAGCAACTCAAGAAGGCCGACTGCGACATGGTGATGATGAGCACCGCGCAGATCCCCGAGGCCCCGGACGTGCTGACCGCGGCCATCGAGCAGGATTTCGAGCCGACCTGGATCGCCAACGCCGGTTCCTGGGGGCCGTTCCTCAACGACGGTCCGCTGTACGACTACACCACCGAGCACATGGTGATCATCACCGAGGGACTCCCCTGGGGTGCGGACGACGCGGGGATGCGGCAGCTCCTCGCGGACCAGAAGAAGTACGCCCCGGACGCCCGGCCGTCGGTCGGCTTCCTCTGGGGCTACAACCAACTGGCGGCGGTCGAGGCCGTGCTGACCGAGGCGGCCGAGCAGGACGACCTGTCCCGAGCGGGCATCATGCGGGCCCAGGCGTCGCTGTCCTCCCTGGACCTGGCCACCTACTACCCCCGCCCGTGGGGCGCCGCGGCCGACCGTGGCCAGCACACGCAGTACTGCGTGCTGGTGCCGTCGAAGTCCGGGAAGGACGGCACCGAGGAGACCGCGTGCCACCAGAAGGTCACGCAGGACGTCCTGGACTACCCCTACCCGGCGGGAGACTGACGGTGCGCACGGGTGCGGTGCCGAAGGGACCGGCGGAGCTGCGCATCGACGACCTCACGGTCGCCTACGGTCGGCGCAGCCCCGCCGTGCGGGGACTGTCGGCCCGGGTGGCCGCGGGTTCCACCCTCGCCCTGCTGGGTGCCAACGGGGCCGGCAAGACGACGGTAATGCGGGCGATCACCGGCATGTTGGGCAGCCACGGCGGACGGGTGGTGTCCGGCTCCGTCCTTCTCGACGGCGTGGACATCACCCGGGCCGGACCCGCACAGCGGGTGCGCATGGGCATGGCCCAGACGATGGAGGGGCGGCGCGTCTTCGCGGAGCTGAGCGTGGAGGACAATCTCCGCGCCGGGGCGTGGACCCGTCGCGGCAGAGCGGCGGTCGCCGCGGAACTCGCCGCGGTCTTCGCGCGGTTCCCCGAGATCGCCGACCGCCGTGCGGACAAGGCCGGTTACCTGTCGGGCGGCCAGCAGCAGATGTTGGCGATCGGCCGCGCGCTCATGGCCCGGCCGCGCCTGCTGCTGATGGACGAGCCCTCGCTCGGACTGGCCCCCAAGCTCGTCGACCGCGTGGCGGAGATCGTCGAGGAGATCTCCGCCGAAGGCACGACCGTCGTGCTGATCGAGCAGAACGTCGCGATGGGCCTGGCCGTGTCCGACCGCGCCATCGCGCTGGAGACCGGCCACGTCGCGCTGGAGGGCGACGTGGCCACCCTCGCGCAGGACGACCGGATCCGGGCGGCGTATTTCGGTGGCCGGCTCGACGTGGCCGACGCCTGACCCGAGGTCCGCGGTGCTGCGTGCCGAGCCTCGCCTCCGCGTGCCGGTCCGCGTGCCGGTCCGGCACGCGGACCGGGCCCCGCCACGGGAGCACGGCCGGTCGGCTCGGCTCACCGACAAGGCCCCTGAACCGACGAGTCGAGACTTCGCACACCTCACTCCACGGCAGAGGTGATCTGCGCGCCGCGCCTTCGCCGCTGTCACCGCGGCGGTGGCCACGCCGAAGACGCTCACTGCGCACGCTGTCCTCGGTTGATGCCGGGCACGAAGACCCCGTAGAAGTTCAGCATCTTCACGGTGCGCGCCCGAGTCCGGTCCTTCATGTACGGCCAGGCGGCTTCCACGAGGCCGTCTGCATTCAAGAGCTGTTCGAGGACCTCGAAGTACACGGCGCCGCTGACGTACTGCGAGGAGTGACCCACGATCCGCTCCACAAAGTCCCAGCAACGCCCGAGAAGTCCCGTGTCAGGGTGCGGACTCTCCAACTGCGGCACCAGTACGGGGGTCGTGAGGCAGTCGGCCAGTATCGCGTACAGGTCCAGGACGGCGTCCTGGGTCAGAACGGCCGCTTCCGCGGGCATCCGGTACTTCTCCGCAAGGAACTCCGCGGACTCGGGGACGGTATGCAGCAGAAGAGACGGAATCTCCTCGACGGGGAAGTCATTCACGGCGTACCTGTTTCCTGTGCGGCGATCGCGGTCACTCCGCCTTTCCCTCCCCACTTTGAGCCGGCGAGAAAAAGCGCGCACGTGGGCCGCTGAGTTCGACCAGTCTGTGCCACAGGCGGGAGCAGTGCGCCCGCGACCGGTCCGAGCGGACATCGGCTGACAGGTCCGCTTGCACCGGTGTGTCGCAAAGAGAGGCGTCGCGGTGTGCGGCACCGCACAGGACTCCGCCGGACACCCCACCACGGTAAGGGCGGTGGGGTGTCCGGCGGAGTGGCGGTCCGGAAAGCGGTCCGGGGCGCGGGTCAGCGCCCGAGGCGGCTCCGGAGCGCCGCGACCTCGCTCGCGACGAACTGGTCCAGACCGGCCTCGACGTCCGGGTGGAGGACGGCCTCTCCCGTGGAGCCCGCGGCGAACGGACGGTCTCCCTCGGGTGCGGCGACGGTGCGGCGGTGGGTGAACTCGTCGAAGCCGGCCTTGCCGTGGTAGGCGCCGTAGCCGGAGTGACCGACACCGCCGAACGGTGCACCGGGGACGGTCTGGTGCGCGAAGCAGTCGTTGCGGGTCACGCCTCCCGACGTGGTGCCCTGCACGAACGCCCTGAAGTCCGCGCCGTCCTCCCCGTAGTAGTAGGCGCACAGCGCCGCCGGGCGGACCTGGATGTAGCGGATCGCCTCGGAGATGTCGTCGTAGGGGAAGAGGGAGATGACGGGACCGAAGACCTCCTCGTCGTTGATCTTCGCGTCCGCCGGGACGTCGGTCAGGATCGTCGGAGGGATGAGCCGCTTGCCCGGCGAGGGCAGGTGCGCCGCCTCGTCGGGCGCGACGACCTGGAGTTTGGTCGCTCCTCTGGCGGTCGCGTCGTCGATGAGCGCGGTGATCCGCTCGTAGTTGCGGTCGTTGATGATGGCGACCGCCGCGGGGTTCTCCAGGAAGGTGGGGAAGAGCAGCCGGAACTCGGCCTCGAGCTTGGTCCGGAACGTGTCGAGGTGCGCGCGGGGCACGAAGACGTACTCGGGGCAGGAGCAGACCTGACCGCTGTTCATCACCCGTGCGAGCGCAAGGCGTTCGGCCGCCCGGTCGAGGTCGGCGTCCCGTCCGAGCACGACCGGGTTCTTGCCGCCGAGTTCCAGGGTCACGGGGACCAGGTTCGCGGACGCGGCACCCGCGACCGCCTTCCCGACCGCGGGAGATCCGGTCAGGACGATGTGGTCGAGCGGCAGACTCGAGAAGTCCCTGGCCGTCTCGAGGTCGCCGAGGACGACGGCCACCTCGTCCTCGGCGAAGTACTTCGCCACAGCCTGCGCGAGGACCCTGCCGGTGCGGGGGTGGTTCTCCGGGAACTTCATGATCACCCGGTTCCCCGCGGCCAGGGCGGCGAAGGCGGGGTGGACGGTCAGGCTGACCGGGAAGTTCCAGGCGCCGATGACACCCACGACGCCCTTCGGCTTCTGCTCGATGAAGGCGGGCGGGGGGCCGTCGAGGACGACGGGCTTCATCCACTCCTCGAGGCACTCCCGGTTGACCTTGACGTCCTCCAGCCAGGACAGCACGTCGAACATCTTCGACAGCGCGGTGGGCCGCCTGCCGTAGTCCTCCTGGAGCGCCTCGGCGAGGGGGTCGGCGGCCTCCAGGACAGCCAGCATCAGCCGGTCGATGCGGTCACGGCGCACCTCGGCGCTCGGGGTGCCCTCCGCGAGGAACGCCTCGCGCTGGAGGGCGAGGACGCGCTCCAGCTCCTTCTTGTCGACGTGCTCGGCGGTGACGGTTCCGCTGTTCTGCTCGCTCATGTTCCAGTGCCCATCCTGTCCGGGGGGAAGAGGGTGCGGGTCCGTGGTGCCCTCGCGCGACACGGGCGGGCATCGCGGGCGGGCGTCGGCTCGCTCAGAACGACGTGATGACGACCCGGGTCATGTTCGGGTCACGCAGGGCCTGGTAACCCTCGTTCACCTGGTCCAGGGAGATCTCCTTCGAGACCAGGTCGTCGAGGTTGAACCGGCCGGCCAGGTAGAGCTCCGCGTACATCGGGAGGTCGCGCTTGGGGACGGTCGATCCCATGTAGACCCCCTGCACCCGCTTCTGCGAGACGACCGCGTCGATGCTGGTGAAGGTCAGCGACGTCTCGGGGTCGATCGAGCCGATCAGGTACAGGCCGCCCCCCTTCGTCGCCATCTCCCATCCCTGCTTGGTGACTTGCGGCATCCCGACGAAGTCGAAGACGGCGTCGGCACCGTCACCGGTGATCTCCCGTACGGCCTCGACGGGGTCGGTCGTTCTCGAGTTCACGGTGTGGGTGGCCCCGAAGCGGCGTGCGGTCTCCAACTTCTCGTCGGCGACGTCCACGGCGACGATCGTCGTGGCACCCGCCGTGACGGCCCCGCTGATCGCGTTGAGCCCCACCCCGCCGCAGCCCATGACGACCACGGTCTCGCCCGCCTGCACCCGCGCCGTGTTGACGACCGCGCCGGCGCCGGTGGCGACACCGCACCCCATGAGCGCGGCCTGGGGGAACGGCATCAGGTCGGGCAGCCGCACCAACTGGCTCTCGTGGACCAGGCACTGTTCGGCGAACCCGCCCAGGCCCATGCCCTGGAACAGCGGCTTGCCGTTCAGGCTGAGCCGCGGCGGCTGATCGGCGCCGCGCAGCGTGGCCTCGGGGTGACGGCACTGGTTGATGCGGCCGGACAGGCAGCGGTCGCAGCGGGCGCAGTACTGGACGAGGCAGCCGACCACGTGGTCCCCGACGGCGAACTCCGTCACGTCCGGGCCCAGCCCCACCACCACTCCCGCGACCTCGTGCCCGAGGACGGAGGGGACCGGGAGGCCGAGGTCGTGCTGCGCTGCCGCGAGGTCGCTGTGGCACAGGCCGGACGCCTTCACCTCCACCAACACCTCGCGGCCGATCGGGTCGGCGAGATCGACGTCCGCGAGCGTGAACGGGGCGCCGAACGCTTCGACCACCAGTGCCTTCATGAAGACTCCTTCCGAGAGCTTCGGGACGCGCCGATCGGCGTGTCCCGACCACGCGCATGCTCCACGCCGTGCCCGGGGCGGTCGGTGAACCTCCGTCCCGCTGCGCGCGGTTCGGACCGAACCGTTCCGTGCGTGCGCACGACGGATCGTCGCTCGTCCGCCGTCGACGCAGGCCGGGCCACCACAGGGCCTTTTGAAGCAAGCCGTCTCAGTATGACCATCGTCACAGCGGCCGTGTCAAGGTGCTGTGACCCGGCGGCACGCACGGTCTTCGGAGCGGATGCCGGACACCTTGGTCGCACGGCCGACCACACGCGCGGGGTGGGTCGCGGGAGGCGCCGCGGAACGCGCCGCAGGAGGGCCGGCTCCAAGGAAGGGCGGAAGCGTCGCGGGGAAGTCCGTGCCGCGCGGCAGCGCAACGCGTCACGCGGGCACAGTGGAGCGGCCCCTCCTAGGTCGGTCGACGTGTGGGCCGATCGGCCAAAGAGGGGCCGCCGGTGTCACGGAATGCGACGAATTGCTCGCAGGGAGATGAAATCCACCCCGGCCGCGAGCAGGGCGGCGACATTCGTACAGGACACCAGCTTGGGATCGGCGACCAGCAAGAACTCCCGTGCACCAGCCATGCCTTGCGGGTCCTTCATCGCGCCGACGACCTGGCTGACCTCGGCCGCACCCCCGTCGAAGACACGAGCGTGGACAGGAATGCCGCCGTCGGCGGACACCGCGAGTCCGGCCTGGACCTGCTTCAGGTCCACCCGCCGGTCCTTGGGGCGCCCGTAACTGACGACCGGGTACTGCTCGTCCTGGTCCTCGGCAGGGAAGGCCCCATGGACAGACACGCTGGTCATGTCCCAGTGCAGCCTCGACACGTCGACCCCGAACTCGGCGATCGCCCGGGCACCGACCGTCCCCGCGATTCTGTCCAGCTCCGGCGCGATCGCATCCAGGGCCCGGGCCAGACGGTCGTCGTTGAGCAGGGCCGGCTCGATGCCGCACACCTCCTCCACCACCCAGGTACGGGCCCAGTCACCGACCCGCACCAGCAGCGCGGGCGAGGTCAGCCGGTTGACCACCAGCGCCTCGATCACCTGCCCATGGGTCAGATGCGCGCTCGCGCCTACCGGACACACCTCGTCGACGATCCCGGCGACATCCAGCCGTCGCAGAAACTCGGCAGCGACAGGCAGCGCGCCCAGACGCTTCTCCACCACGGACGTCATCACCACATCAAGGCGCTGACGCTGAGACCGAGGCCGCGGAGACCGGGAAGTCATCGACACACCCCACCCAACGCCACACGACCGGCCCAGGACACCCCCGGACCGGTCACGTCATGCGAATCAACGACCCGCGAAGTACGGGACTAGTCCACGTTCCACCGCAGCGGCAGCGAGTTGAGGCCCAGGACGAGCCCGTGCTCGGTCGGCTCCTCGACCAGTTCGTAGTCGGGGATCTGCCGGTGCCACTCCGCCATCATCACGGCCAACTCCTGGCGCCCCAGATGCGATCCGGGACAACGGTGCGGGCCGGCCCCGAAGGCGAGGTGTCGGGTCTCCTTCCGGTCCAGGTCGACCGTCCGCGCACGGGGGTGCGCCTTCTCGTCCCTGCTCGCCAGCGAGAGGGGGAAGTGCGCCACCTGTCCGGCCTTGACCGGGCAGCCGTGGAAGTCGGCGTCCCGGGTGGCCTTGCGCGCGGTCTGCACGATCGGGTAGACCCGCAGCAACTCCTCGACCGCGTGCGGGATCAACTCGGGCTCGGAAGCGATGCGGCGACGGTCCTCGGGGTGCTTCGCCAGGTGGTACATGAAGTACGAGGCCTCGCCCGCCACCGTGTCCAGGCCCGCCATGAACAACTGCAACAGACAGTTGATCAGGTCCGTATCGGGGATCGGGGCACCGTCGATCTCCCACGTGATCGCGGCGCTGACGATGTCCTGCGCGTCCGGATCAGGGTTCGCCCGACGTTCGGCGAGGAGTTCGCCGAAGTACTGCATCACCTTGTGCAGCGCCGCGGCCTGGAGGGACCGGTCCGGGTCGCTCTCGGTATTGCCGTGCAGGATCTGGTGTTCCCAGACCATGAATTCGTCGAGCTTCTCCAGGGGCATTCCCATGATCTGGAGGAAGACGATCGACGGCAGTACCTGAGCGAAGTCGCGGACGTAGTCGCACTCGCCCTTGTCCCGCAGCCGCTCGATCAACTGGGCGGCCAGACGCTGCTGTTCCTCCTTCAGGGACTTCGTGCGGGCCGGCGTGAACCAGGCCCCGAGCAGCCTGCGCCACTTCGCGTGGAGCGGCGGGTCCAGCATGATCGGGATCCACATGTAGTCCGGGTCCTGCTGGGTCGGATCGACGACCGCACTGGACCACAGGTCGGCCTGTTGCAGGCCTTCGAGCAGTGCGTCGTGATCAGTGAAGATCCAGTAGCCCTTACCCTCCTCGGTCCACACCGCGGGCCGGGACATGTCCTGATACTGGTCGAGCCGGTCGAACAGCCACCCGACCGGCGTGGGCGGCGGACTGTAGACGTAATCCACCACAGGACAGTTGGGATTTTCGGTCGGTTGAGTCTGCTTCACCAGGACCCCTCGCCGATACAGCGTCTAATTTTATGGACGCGGAATCTCATTATGCATAGGGCGCACCCGTGGGGCAACGGTCCTGCACCACCCGTACCGACACCGAAGAATTTCCCCTCAACTCCCTTTAAGACTTGGTTACTTGGCCATCGGCGCCTCATGAAATCCCAGATGGACACGGCACCTCGCCGCTTCGGATCCGCTGCGGAAATCTCCCCGTGCCCGCTCGCGGCGGAGGGCGGGCACCGACCCGAGGCGGCAGACGGAACGACGGTGCCGCCGTCGCGGAGAAAACAACAGTGAGGCACCGGCCGGCCACGTCACCGCCGCCGAACGCGCCGCCCTACAAGGCAGGCTGACCAACGCGTACGGGCTGGAGCACGGCATGACCGATGGGTGCTCGCCATGGGCATGTCGCGGGGACACGGATGCGCCGACGCAGGACGACTTCAGGCCGGCCTCTTCGCGGGTCCGGGCGGCTGGAGTCACGCTCTGACGGTGCTGGGTGCTCGGGACGTCGGTCTGGAGTGGGACGAGTGGGCCTGCAAAACCCGCTCCGCCGCTGGACAGTTGAGACGGTGTCCCGCCGAGTGGTGTAACAGCGATCTCTTCATAGCCCCTGGTCACGGGGCAGCCATCGCACAACTCTCCGAGTAGAGAAGCTCGTTGAAACGAGAGGTGACACGATGGCCTTGTCCCAGCATGACTTGCTCCGCCTGATGGAGTCACTGCGTACGGCGGACCGAATCGAGTTGATCAGGATCCTGGCCCAGCGGATCCCGCAGGAACTCATCGAGGCCGAGGCCACCGCGCACATCGGCGCGGAACCCGGCGAGCACACCGAGACCCGCACGACGATGCGCAACGAGCACGGGGAAAGGTGCTCACCACGCAGGCCGGCGACCTGGACCCGGCGATCCCCAAGGTCCGCACCGGCAGCTTTTTCCCCAGCCTGCTGGAGCGCCGGCGCCGCATCGACCAGGCTCTCTACGCCGTCATCCTGGAGGCATACGCCCACGGCGTGTCCACGCGGTCGGTCGATGACCTGGTCAAGGCCCTGGGCAGCGACACCGGGATCTCCAAGTTTGAGGTCTCCCGGATCTGCGGCGCCCTGGACGCCGAGCTGAGCGTGTTCCGCACCCGGCCCCTGGACCAGATCCGCTTCCCCTGCATCCATCTCGACGCGACGTACTGCAAGGCGAGGATGCACCACCAGATCGTCTCCCAGGCCGTGGTCATCGCCACCGCCGTCCTCGTCGAGATGCACGACGAATGGATCGCCTTCCCCCGCCGCTGCCTTCCCGAAGGCAGCATGGACAGGATCTACCTCAACGAAGATCAACCCGACGCCGTTACACCACTCCAAGGGACATGACCTCCCGTTCCGGTCCGCACTCCGCTCAGCCGTTCTCCCGCGAGCGGCTGGAAGGCGGGAGGCAGCGCCCGGCCGCCTCCCGCCCACCAGCCACCAGGACTCAGGCATTCCCGCAGGTCAACGCACCCTTCCCCGCGGTTTCAGCGGCACCGGCGGGAGTTCGGGGGCGGGCAGCGGGGCGCCGTCGTAGCCCTTCACCTCGCCGAAGCGGGTGCCGGTCATCCAGTCCCGGCGGGCCTGTTCGATCTCCTCCTGGGTGCGGCCGATCCAGTTCCAGAACATAGCGGACCCTGCACGCATTTCCGCAGGTCAACGGCGTTCCGGACTGTCGACGGTCAGCAAAATGTCAGCATCGGTCCCGGAGGAGTCAGCAACCGTGCGTTCCACGGCCCTGGTTCGTGGGACGGGGTCGTTCTTCAAAAAGTGCGAGCATCCGCGGTCTCGGTGGTCGAAGTGCCCTCACCCGTACAGGATCCGGTATCGGTCGGCAGCCGGGAAGCAGGTGAAGGAGTCCGGGTTCGCGACCCGGGACAAGACGATTGCGCGTTTGACAGAGGTCTACAACGCGAAGAAAGCGGCGCCGCGGGGCCAGGCGAAGGCGGAGCGCATCGCCAGGTACGGGGCGATGCGGTTCGAGGAGTACGCCGCCCGGTGGAAGGCCGGACAGCGGGACCTGGGGCCGGCGTCGGTGGTGCACCTGGACTCGCTGCTGGCCATCCACCTGCTGCCGCTGCTGGGCAGCCGGTGGAACCTAACGACGGACTACCGGTGCAGGACAGGAGTATGCGGTCTTCGTCCAGGCGAAGGGTCTGGGGTGCCCGTTGAAGTCGGTGAGCCGGCCGCGCATGTCGCAGTTCGGGGGCCTGGACGCAGCGGCGGACACCGCGCCTGAGCTTCTTCTGCGTCAGCTCGGCGAACCATCGCTCCACCAGGATCAGCCACGACAAGCTCGTTGATGTCGCGTCTGGTCCTGGACGTGGCGCAGCGCCCACGTAGCGGGCAGTGGCTGCACACGCGTTTGAACTGGTCCGCTCGACGTCTCCAGGAGGTGCGATGGCGGATGCGGGTGGGCCGGGGCTCGGAGCCGGCGTGCTGCCCGCGCCCTGTCCCCGGCACGAGCGGCCGAGCGGCCGCGGCGCGGCCCGCCGGCCCCGTGACAGCAGACGACTTCCTGACCGCCCGGTCATGACATCCTGTAACGCCACAAGACATTACGGAATGCCGGACGACAGGCGGTAAGACGGGCGCCCGGCGGCGACGGGGAAGAACGATGAAACTCTGTTTTCTGGTGGAGGAGCAGTATCGCCACGACGGTATGCCCGTCGAAGTGATCCGCCAACTCGCCTCCTGGGGACACCAAGTGGACGTGTTGCGCCCCGGTGGCTCCCTGTTGCGCCTGACAGAGGCCGTACAGACGAGCATCCATGACGCATGGGTACTCAAGACGGTCTCCGGCGGCCCGGGCCTCACCCTTCTCGAAGCGGCGGCCTCGGCCGGCCTGACGACGATCAACAACGCCCGGGCGATACGAGGCGTAAGGGACAAGGCGCTGGCCGCCGCCATCGGCCTCCGCCTCGGGCTGCCCCTGCCTACGACCTACGCGGCCGCGCTGCCCGAACTGCTAGTGGGGATACCCGAGTCGGAGTATCCGATCGTGGTCAAGCCCGCTGACGGCAGCTCGGGCCGAGCCGTGCACCTGGTGTCCTCCCCGCGCCGGCTCGCCGAGATGCTCCCCGACCTGGCGGGGGAGGGCATGCTCATTGCCCAACCGTACGTGCCCAACTCTGGCGTTGACATCAAGGTGTACAGCATCGGCGACGAGTTGTACGCCACCGAGCGCCGTTCCCCGCTCCACCCGGACCACGCTGTACGGGAGCGCCGCGTTCCGCTGTCGGCTGAGATCGCCGCGATTGCTGGTCAGGTCGGCGTGGTCTACGGCCTCGATCTGTACGGTGTGGACGTGGTCCTGGGACCGAATGGCCCTGTGGTCGTCGACGTGAACGACTTTCCCAGCTTCCGTCAGGTCCCCGACGCGCCGGTACGCCTGGCAAGGGCCGTCCTCGCCCTGGCGGCCGGCGCGGGCGGGGCGACCGCGGCTGCGCAGCCGCCGCTCGGCGCCGTTCCGGGCCCCCTGACGGCAGGCAAGACGGCATGAGAATCGGCCTGATCACGTCTGAGCCCAGCCACCCGCTACTGAGCCTCACTACGGCCCTGCTCGCGCCCGACCACCACGTGGATGTGCTGGATCCGCGTACGCCGCTGCCCGTTTCCGAACCGCTCGCTGACGTCTACCTGCTGAAGGCACGTACGCCACATGCCCTCGCACTCGCCCGGGTTCTGGAGCAACGTCGCGCCTGCGTGATCAACTCGGCCACTGCGACCGCGCTGTGCCAGGACCGTACGTCCATGGCCGCACTGGCCCTGAGTGCTGACCTCCCTTTCGCCGCCACGCATACCTTCACCACCCTCGCCCGGCTGGCGTCCGGGCCGGCGCTGTCCGGACCCGCGGTGGTCAAGAGCCGCCACAGCCGGCGGCACGATGTGGTGGCCCGCGTCGACAGCCCGTCGCACCTGCGGGACTTGGCCGCCGCCCATCCGGACGAGCCGGTCGTGGTCCAGGATTTCGCCCCCAACGACGGCTGGGACTACAAGCTTTGGGCGATCGGCGACCGGCTCTTCGCCGGCCTGCGCCGCTCCGAACTCTCCCCCGAGGGACGCGGCCCCACACGAGCGCTCCGCCTCGACGACCTGCCGCCCGGATGGTCGGCCCTGGTGCACCGCGTCGGAGAGGTGTTCTCCCTCGACGTCTACGGCGTGGACATCATCGACCGCGGCCACGGCGCCCCACTGATCGTGGACATCAACGCCTTCCCCGGCATCCGGGGCCAGTCGGGTGCTCCTGAGGCTCTGGCAGCGCTGGCCCTGTCCCGGGCCAACTGAGCCGATACGGACCGGCTTGCGTGCCGTGGTGCGGGAGATGCAGGTAGGAGCGGTCGGGATCTCCTCGTACGGCGGGCCCCGGAATCCGGGCCCGCCGCCGCGCCCTGACCGCTGCGGCGTACACCGGCAGTCCCACCACCAGGCCCGCGCCCGCGCCGAAGCACAGCGTCGGCACCAGATCCCAGAACCCGGCCCACGGCCCCCGCACGGCGGCCCGGTCGCGCGCGGTCCGCTGCGCGGCACCGGCCGCCGCGCAGCCGACGACCACCACCGCGGCCACCCACCGGTCTCGGACCGACAGCACGGGTAAGACGCCATTTCTGATGGTCGTATGGCTGTCCAGACGGGTGTTTATGCCTGGAGGCAGGACATACGCAACTCGGCCAGAGCATCCCAGGCTGAGTCGGGAGCGAACAGCGCCGTCGACGTGCTGTGCCCGGGAACGAACAGCACATAGTGCCTTGCCAGGTAGGACAAGTCACCCCACGGCTCCTGGTCGTGCGCACGCGCGAGCACTCGGCCGCAACGCGTACAGGCAATCCACGGGACAACCAGGAGATCAGCCAGTGCCGTGTCGGTGGCGACAGAGGATCCGGGCAACGGGACAGTGTCGGCATGCTCGATCAACCTCAGCGTGCGGTCCCCCTGATGGTCGCCGAGGCATCGGCCGAGGCCGGGAGCAAGCGCTGTCCGCACGCCCCAGACCTCGGCCGCCACGGCGATCTCAGCCCGCACTGTTTCGCTGATCGGCACCTGATGCTGCAGAAGGCCGGCGACGAGCTGGTCGAGTCCCGCTTCCTGTTTCCCGATGGCCCAGCAGTCCATAAATCCCGCGGCGTCAGCGGGTGGCAGCAGCGCAGCGAACCGACGCCACTGGGTTGCTTCATCGATCACGCGGACGAGGCTATCGGTGCCGTCGCCGATCAGGCTGTGGCGAGACGGCGGTGACAGATGAGAGTGGCGGCGATACCGACGAAGGCGAGGAAATGGTCGGGCTTGCGTTCGTAGCGGCGGTGCAGGCGGCGGCACCCGGCCAGCCAGGACACCGTCCGCTCCACAACCCAGCGATGCCGCCCCAGCCGTTGCGAGGATTCGATTCCTTTGCGGGCAATGCGGGGCGTGACGCCACGTGCTCGGAGCCATCGCCGCAGGTGGTCGTAGTCGTACCCCTTGTCGCCGTGAAGCTTGGCAGGCCGCCTACGGCGTGGTCCGCGGCGGGACCGGATCGGTGGGATCCCGCGGATCAGGGGCTGAAGACCCTGGCTGTCGTGGAGGTTGGCGTCGGAGATGCCGAGCGAAAGCGGCAGACCGTTCCGGTCAGTTACCAAGTGGATTTTCGAACCGAGCTTGCCGCGGTCGGTCGGATTCGGTCCCGTCAGAGGCCCCCCTTTTGCGGCCCGAACGCTGACCGAGTCGATTGCGCAACGGGACCAGTCCAGCTCACCACGAGCGCCGAGTTCGTCGAGCACGACACGGTGGAGCCGGGCCCACACCCGCGCACGGCTCCACTGCGCGAAGCGCCGGTAGACCGTCTGCCAGCACGGGCCGAACGCCGACGGCAGCTGCCGCCAGGTGCAACCCGATGTCGCGACAAACATGATCGCGGCCAGCACCTCACGGTCGTCCGCTCGCCGCTTGCCTCCGCCCTGCGGACGGGCCACCTCAGTCGGCGGCACCACCCGCCGAAACAGCACCCACAAATCTTCCGGCACCAGACGCTCGACAAGGCTTGCCATGCTCTGACCAACGAGAGCGGCCAGCCATCAGAAACGGCGTCTACTGATCTTTTCGTTAGTTCGGTGGGTGTGGCGGGCTCGTTGGTGGGAGTCTGGTGTCGTGTCTTTCAAGCCTTCGCCTGTTGTCTCCGGGCCT
>NZ_JBFAKH010000034.1:0-84617 GCF_040655635.1 Streptomyces sp. NPDC050388 | reverse complement strand
CGCGCCGAACCAGGGGCCGTCCCGGAAGGTCCGCCAGGACAGGTGGTCGTCTTCCCGGCGCCGGGCCCGGCGGTGCCCCCGTGTGCGGTGGCCGGACGGTCGCTATTCGGTGGCGATCGCGTTCAGGACGTTCATCCGGCCCGCCCGGAACGCCGGGATCAGGGCCGCGAACAGTCCCACGAACGCCGAGCCGATGAACACACCGATGATCGTCGGCCACGGGATCTCGAGGACCTTCAGGCCCTCCAGCGCGAGGAGCTGCTGGGCGGTGGCGCCCCAGCCCATGCCCAGCCCCAGGCCCAGCAGGGCACCGAAGAGGGCGATGACGACCGACTCCAGGCGGATCATCCGGCGCAGCTGGCGGCGCGAGAGGCCGATGGCCCGCATCAGGCCGATCTCCCTCGTCCGCTCGACCACCGACAGGGCCAGGGTGTTGACCACACCCAGGATCGCGACGACGATCGCCAGGGCCAGCAGACCGTAGATCATGTTCAGCAGCTGGCCGATCTGGTCCTTGAGTGCTTCCTTGTAGTCGGTCTGGTCGCGCACGGTGTACTGCGGGTAGTCGTGCAGCGATTCCTTCAGCGCCGTGTACGCGGCGTCCTGCTGGCCGTCCTTCGCCGAGACGAAGAGCAGCATGTCCAACGGCATCTTGTCGGCCGGGACGTACCTGGCCATGGTGTCGATCGACGTGTACATCGCACCCGCGTCGACCACGGCGTCACTGCTGGTGATCGCCCGGACGGTCAGGCCGGCGGTCGACCCGTCCTTGAACGCGACGTCGATCTTCGACCCGAGGCCGATGCCGTGGTCCTCGGCGAACTTCTCGTGGACGGACATCGAGTCGGGCCGGTAGGCGTCCGCGAGCTGTCCCTCGACCGTCTCGACCCGCAGGTCGGTGGCGTACGTCGGGTCGGCCGCCGTGATCGCCGTGTTCTTGAGCGTCTTGCCGTCGGGCGTGGTGAAGTCGGCCTCGGTCCACTTGTACTCGGTGACCCGCTCCACCTGCGGGGCGTTCTTCACGGCCTCCACGGCCTGCGGAGTGATCAGCTGGCCGCTGTCGGACTGGATGATGAAGTCCGTGCCGACGCTCTTGTCCAGCTCGTCGGTGGCCGAGGCCACCATGGAGGAGCCGACCACCGACAGGCACGCCACCAGGGCGAGCCCGATCATCAGCGCGGCGCCCGTGGCACCGGTGCGGCGCGGGTTGCGCAGGGCGTTGCGCTCGGCCATCCGCCCCACGGGGCCGAAGACCCGCAGCACGACGACGCCGAGGACACGGACCACACCGCCGGCGAGCAGCGGACCGATGAGGACGAAGCCGATCAGCGACAGCACCACACCGAGGCCCAGCCACATCGAGCCCTCCGCGGCCTTCTCCGCGGCCCCCGCGAGATACAGGGCGAACGCGCCGACCGCGGTCAGCAGCGTGCCGACGCCGCCCCGGATCCAGCCGGCCCTGGCGTCCGCGGGGGCACCCGCGTCGCGCAGTGCGGCCATCGGGGAGATCTTGCCGGCCCGCCGGGCCGGCAGATAGGCGGCCAGGACGGTGACGAGGACACCGAGGAGCAGTCCGATCGCCGGGGTCGTCCAGGCGACGGTGAGGTCGTCCGTGGACAGTTCCATGCCCGCCATGCCCATGAGCTTCATCAGCCCGACGGCGAGGCCGACGCCCGCGCCCACACCGAGCACCGAACCGACGACGCCGAGGAACAGCGCCTCGATCAGCACCGAGCGGTTGACCTGCCTGCGGGAGGAGCCGATGGCCCGCATCAGGCCGATCTCCCGGGTGCGCTGGGCCACCAGCATGGAGAAGGTGTTGATGATCAGGAAGATGCCGACGAGGAAGGCGATCCCGGCGAAGCCGAGCATCGCGTACTTCAGGACGCTCATGAAGCCCTCGACGTCCTTCTGGCCCGCCTCCGCGCTCTCCTTCGCGGTCAGCACCTTGTAGTCGCCGCCCAGCGCGGCGACGACGTTCTTCTTCAGCTGCGCGTGGCTGACGCCGTCGGCGGCCGTGGCGTTGACGTTGGTGAAGACGTCGCTCTCGCCGAGCAGGGCCTGCTGGGCGGTCTTCGTGTCCAGGAAGAAGATCGCGGCGCCGGGGTTGGTGACGGTGAAGTCGGCGATGCCGGAGATCTTCGCGGTGTGCGTGCCGATCACGCTGATCACGCCGATCTCGTCACCGAGCTCCAGGCCGTGCTTGTCGGCGGTGTCGGCGTCGACCAGGATCTGGTCGGGACCTTCGGGCGCCGCACCGGAGGTGATCTTCATGGTGCGGGCGTCGTTGGCGGTCCAGTTGCCGACGATGGTCGGGCCGCCGCTGGTGGGCGAGAGGCTCTCCTTGTCGCCGTCGACGACGGTCAGCGAGGTGGAGTGCAGCGCCCCCTCGACCGACTCCACCCCGTCCACCTTCCGCACCTCGGCGAGCACCGAGGCCGGGATGACCGGCGGCTTGCCGTTGTCGGAGGTCGTCTCGCCGCCGTCGGAGGCGTCCTTGGCGCTGACCGTGACGTCCGACGCCGTGGCCGCGAACAGTTTGTCGAACGTCGTGGACATCGTGTCGGTGAACACGAGGGTCCCGCAGACGAAGGCCACCGACAGCAGCACCGCCACCGCCGACAGCGCCATCCGCCCCTTGTGCGCGAGGAAGTTGCGCATCGAGGTCTTCAGCACGGTCATGACGTGCGCCCCCGGGCGTCGAAGTCCTTCATCCGGTCCAGGACCTGTTCGGCCGTCGGCTGGTGCATCTCGTCGACGATGCGGCCGTCGGCGAGGTACAGCACACGGTCCGCGTAGGAGGCGGCGACCGGGTCGTGGGTGACCATCACGATGGTCTGACCCAGGTCGTCGACCGAGCGGCGCAGGAAGCCGAGGACCTCGGCGCCGGCGCGCGAGTCGAGGTTTCCGGTCGGCTCGTCACCGAAGATGATCTCGGGCCGGGCCGCCAGCGCCCGCGCCACGGCGACGCGCTGCTGCTGACCGCCGGACAGCTGGGTGGGCCGGTGCTTCAGCCGCCCGGCGAGCCCCACGGTCTCCACGACCCGGTCCAGCCACCCCTGGTCGGGCTTGCGGCCGGCGATGTCCATGGGCAGCGTGATGTTCTCGAGCGCGTTCAGCGTCGGCAGCAGGTTGAACGCCTGGAAGATGAACCCGATCCGGTCCCGGCGCAGCTGCGTGAGCTTCTTGTCCTTCAGGCCGGTGATCTCGGTCTCGTCCAGATGGATCTGCCCGCTGGTCACGGTGTCGAGCCCGGCCAGGCAGTGCATCAGCGTGGACTTGCCGGACCCCGAGGGACCCATGATCGCGGTGAACTGGCCGCGGGCGATGTCCACGTCGACGTGGTCGAGTGCGACGACGCGGGTCTCACCGGCCCCGTACGCCTTCACGACCTGCCGCGCCCGCGCGGCAACGGCCGTACGCCCTCCAGTACCCCCGTGCCTGGGAATGGTCACAGCCGATGTCACGGTAATTCTCCTATGTCGGTAAGCAATGGGGACAGCAGTGCCCGGCGCGACCGCCGTCGTGCCCGACGGCCGCTTCGTGCGTGTTCGTTCGACGTGGTTCAGTCTGGCGGCGGGGAGGATCGTGCGCCCTGGTGCCCGGCGCAGTCTTCTCCTGAGGAAAACCCCACCCCCGGTGGTGTGCCTTGCCGCCCCCCCAGCGGCGTAAAGCCAGATTAAGGACCGCCCCCGCCCCGTCTCGTCATCCGTCGGTACGAACCCTCCCCGAGCCGTAGTACGGAGGTACCCCTAAGGGCTCTCCCCCGACAGGCGGAGCGCTTCTCAGGGTTGCCTCCTCCCGACGGCCCACTCAGCCTCCACCCTCCCGCCGCGTCAGGGTCAAGCCGCGAAATCCCGATGCTCCGGGAGCGGTCCCCGCCTACCGTTCCGGTATGCCGATCCTGGAACGCCTCCGCGCGGAGCACGCGCCCGCACTGCTGGCCTTCGAGCACGACAACCGCGCCTACTTCGCCCGCTCGGTACCGGACCGGGGGGACGCGTACTTCACGCCGTCCGGCTTCGCCGCCCGCCACGCCTCGCTCCTGGCCGAACAGGAGGCGGGCACCTGCCACTTCCATGTCGTCCTGGACGAGGACGGGAGTGTCGTCGGCCGGGTGAACCTGATCGACGTCGCGGACGGCTCGGCCGAACTCGGCTACCGCGTGGGGGAACGCGCGGCGGGCCGCGGTGTGGCGACGGCAGCGGTGGCCCGGGTCTGCCGTCTGGCGGCGCGGCCGTACGGTCTCACGACGTTGACCGCGGTCACCACGTCGGACAATCCCGCGTCGATGGCCGTCCTCACCCGCAACGGCTTCACGCGCGTGCGGGACATCACGGTCGGCGGCCGCCCCGGGACGAGCTACGTCCGCCGGCACCTCCCGCCCGGCGACGGGCGCGGACACTGACACGGACGCAGACACACGGCAAACGCCCGGGTTAACGCGGGTAACACCTCCCGTTCGACCCACGGACGGTCCGGACATCACATACCGACCGATCAGTTCGGCCAAAACGCGGCGCAGGACCGTACGCGCGAGTAACGTGCGTGGCTCGCTCTCCCCACCCCCCAACTCCCTGCCGCCCCCACACGGACCGAGCCTGCAAGGAGCACGGGATGTCCTACGACCCGTATCCGTCACCACGGGACCCCTCCCCGTGGGACCCCACCCCATGGGACCCGCCGACGCCCCCGCACCGGAACCCGTGTCCCCCCGCCCCGAACCGCGACGCGTACGCCCCCTCCCACCTCACCTACCCGTGGCAGCCCGCTCCCCCGCCCCCGTCCCCACCGCGGCGGGCGGCGACCCGGGCACCGCTCGGGCACCACAGTGACCTGCGCATCCTGCGCAGCGCCTACCGCTGGCAGCGACGCGTGGCGACACTCACCGCGCTCGGCTACTTCACCGTCTTCCTGGTCCTGTCCGCGTACACGCCGTCGTTCATGACCGGGACCGTCACCGACGGGGTGCCCACCGGCCTGCTGCTCGCCGTGCTCCAGGTGCCCGTGACCTGGCTGGCGATCGCGATGTACGAAGGCACCGCACGCCGCCGTGTCGACCCCCTCGCGGACCTCATCCGCAGGCAGGCCGCGCTGGACGCCGGGCGGAAGGAGGCGCGATGACCGCCATGAGCCCGGAGTTCACCGGGAACGCGCAGGCCATGGCGCTCGTCGGCTTCTGTGCCGTCGTCACGGTCACGCTGCTGCTGTGCGTGATGACCGGTCCCGACCGTGACGACCTCGACGAGTTCTACACCGGCTACGGCTCCCTGTCCTCCCTGCGCAACGGCCTGGCGATCGCCGGTGACTACATCTCCGCGGCGACCGTCCTCGGCACCGGCGGGGTCATCGCCCTGTTCGGGTACGACGGCATCGTCCTCGCGCTGAGCACCGCCCTGTCCCTGATGCTGCTGATGTTCCTGCTGGCCGAACCGCTGCGCAACGCGGGCCGGTTCACCATGGGCGACGCCCTGACCCGGCGGATGCCGCAGGGACGCGCGATACGCGTCACCGCCTGCGCCGTCACCCTCGCCGCACTGCTGCCCATGATGCTGGTGCAGCTCGCCGGCACCGGGCAGCTGATGGCGTTCCTCCTGGGCTTCTCCGGCGAGTCGCTGCAGACGGGCTGCATCATCGGAGTGGGTGCCCTGATGATCGGCTACGCGGCGATCGGCGGCATGAAGGGCACCGCCCTCATCCAGATCCTGAAGATCGTGATGCTGCTCGGCTCCGGCGTCGTCGTCGCCGCCCTCATCCTGCACCGGTTCGACTGGAACCCGGGCGCCCTGTTCGACGCGGCCGCCGACAACAGCGGTGTGGGCTCCGCCTTCCTCGCCCCCGGCCTCCAGTTCAGCGGCGGCGCCGGCCCCGGCCTGGACATGATCACCTCACATCTGACGGTCGTCCTCGGCGGCGCCTGCCTCCCCCACGTCACCATGCGCATGTACACCGCCTCCAGTGCCCGCCAGATACGCCGTTCCATGTCCTGGGCGGTGTCGAGCGTCGCCCTCTTCGTCCTCGTCATCACCGTCGTCGGCTTCGGCGCGACCGCGCTGATCGGACGGGAGGCGGTCGCACAGGCCGACCCGCGGGGCAACACCGCCTATCTGCTCGGCTCCCAGGCCGCGTTCGGCGCCGAGCTGACCACGGCGGAGACCTTCCTGTTCACCACCGTCACCACGGCGATCTTCCTCACCGTCCTCGCCTCCGTCGCCGGCATGATCCTCGCCTGCGCCAACTCCCTCGCCCACGACGTCTTCGCGGCCCGTGTCCAGGAGATGTCACCGCGCCGCGAGATGACCCTCGCCCGCCTCTCCGCGCTCGCGGTGGGCGTCCCCGCGATCCTGCTCGCCACCCTGGTGCAGCACCACAGCCTGCAACCCCTGGTCACCCTGTCGCTCTGCCTCGGCGCGTCCGCCATCGCACCCGCCCTCGTCTACAGCCTCTTCTGGCGCCGCTACACCCGGACCGGCCTGCTCAGCACCCTCATCGGCGGCGCGCTCGCCGTGCTGCTGCTGATGCCGGGCACCAACCTCGTCTCCGGCTCCCCCCTGTCCGCGTTCCCCGACGCCGACTTCAACTGGTTCCCCTTCACCACGACCAGCCTGCTGTCCGTCCCCATCGGCTTCGCCTGCGGCTGGCTCGGCACGATGGCCTCCGGCCGGGCCGAGTCGGAGCAACAGCGGCACCAGTACGAGGCGGTGGAGGGGCTGATCCTCGCCGGAGCGGTACGCCGGAAGCGCTGAACCGCACCACCGGCCGTGGCTGTCGAAGGCAGGGGAAGGCAGCGGGAAGAACCCATCCGCCCCCGCCACCGCACACAGTCGAGCCGGGCCCGGTCGTCACATCCGACCGGGCCCGGCTCCCACCTGTTCGCCGCCCTCAGCGGCGAGGGGTCACAGCAGGCCGTCCCACATCTGCTCCAGCAGGACCGACCACCAGCTGTCCGGCGAACCGAGTGCCGCCGGGTCCAGCGCCGCCAGTTGCATCTGGAAGTCGACGGTCCAGCGGCCCGCCTGCTCCGGGTTCAGCCCGAACCGCAGCCGCCACATCCGCCCCAGCAACGCCAGGCAGCGCGCGAACTCCGGCAGTCCCGTGTTCACGAACTGCGGCGGTACGGGCGCACCGCCCGGCCCCGCCTCCACCGGCACCGCGACGATGTTCGCCGTGCCGTACTGCACACAGATCGCCTTGCCGAAGTCGCTGCCCATCACCAGGTACGAACCCGCGTCCGAGGCCGGCTGCACGCCCCGCTCCACGGCCAGCTCCGCCAGCGTGGGCACCGGACGCCCCGGCTGGGCCTGTGCCCAGAAGAACGGGCCCATGTCCAGCGGCAGTCCGGCCACCACCAGCGTGTGCGCCACCAGCGGCGGCACCCCTTGCCGGGACACCGCGGCCTGCTCGAACCGGAACACACCCGGCCCGAACGCCCCCGCCAGTTCCTGCCCGATGACCTCCGGCGGAACCGGCGGCGCCGGCGGAACCGGCGTCAACGGCGCGCGCACCGGAGCCGGCCGGGCAGGACCGTCCGCCACCTGATGCAACTCGCCCTGATGCTCCAGCAGTTGCCGCATGCCCTGCTGCCGGCTCGCGTGATCCGTGCCGTACGGGGCGATGTTCGTGATCCGCGCCTGCGGCCACTGCTCCCGGATCATCCGGGCACAGTACGCACCCGGAAGCTCACACGACTCCAACTCCGTGTGCAGCTCCAGCACTTGGTTCGGCGGCACATTCATCGCACGCAGCTCGTGGAAGATCTGCCACTCCGGGTGCGGCGTGCCCGGCGCCGAACGCCGGATCAGCTGCTGCTCGGAACCGTCCTGCGCGCGGTAGCGCAGAACCGCCTGATAGCCGGGGCCGACCGTCGGCTGTCCGACGGGCTGCGGCGGATAGCCGTACGCCGGAGGCACCGCACCGGGCACACCGCCGGGAACACCGGGGGGCACGGGAGGCGGCGGCGTCCCGGGGACACCGGGCGGCGGCGGAGGTGCGCCGGGACCGCCGACCGGAGGACCGGCCAGCATGGTCTCGGCGTGGTGCACGGGACCGTGCCCTCCCGGGGCACCCGGGGCACCCGGGGCATTCGGAGGCTGCGGCGCGCCGGGGACGCCGAGCGGGCCGGGAGGCTGCGGCGCGCCCCCGCCGGCCCCCGGACGGCCGGGGTCGGCGAACACCGTCGCGGCGTGGTGCACCCCGCCGGGCGGCGTACCACCGGACGCGGGCGGCGCCCCGGGCGGAGGCGGAGTACCGGGCGGCGGCGTCGGGGGGCCGGCCGGCGGCCGGCCGCCCCGGGCGCCTCCCGGGCCCTCGAAACCGCTGAGCCCGTCGGACCCCAGCGACGACACCATCTGCGTCGGTACGTACCCGCCCGCCGGACCCCCCGGCGTGCCGGGACCCGACGGGGGCGCGGACGGCGGCGGAGGCGCGGCCCCCGCCCGCGCGCCCGGCGTGCCCGGGGCGCCCGGCGGAGGCGGCGGCGTAGAACCCGAGCCACGGCGCGGCGGCGGCGCCTTGCTGGTCGCGGCGTCGGCGATGTCCCCGGCGTCCGGCGCCGACGGATACGCCGGGGCACCCGGCGGGACCCGCGCGTCCGGGGCCTGGAGCGCCGGGCTCACCGCCGTCGGCGGCAGCCCGCTGCCGCCCGAGATCAGCGCCGTCTGCGCGTCCGGCGCCGCCGGCGGCGTGTCGTCGTCGGACTGGCTCAGCGGCGGGGCGAACACGGTCTCCGGCAGCGGCACGGAACGGTCCTCACCGGTATCGGCGTTCGTGTCCGTACCGGCCCACGGCGTCGCCCCGACCGGCTCACCCGACGCACCGGAACCGGTGCCGGCACCGGCACCGGCGGTCCCCGCCGAGGAGTCACCACCGCCGGCAGCAGGCCAGGCGGCACCGGAGGAACCGGCCCCCGCGCCCGCCGCCGCGGCACCACCGCCGGTACCGGCCGCCCCCGCCGCACCGCCCGACGTCTCCCCCCGACGATCCGGAATCCCCAGCCGGTCCGCGGCCTCCTGCAACCACTCCGGCGGACTCAACAGGAACGACGTCTGATTCAGATCCACCCGCGCCGCGGGCGCCGGCTCCGGCGCCGCCTCCGCACGGCCGTACTCCTCCTCGTACCGGCGGATCACCTCACCCACCGCCAGGGCGGGCCACAACGAGGCCTCACCACTGTCCCGGGCGATCACCAGCCGCTGCGCGCCGCCGTCCGAGCGCGGCCCGTCCGCACGGTCCTCCGCCCACACCACGAACCCGAGACCGAACTCCCGCACCCGCACCTCACGGTGCTGGTACGACGGCACATCCCCGTTGATCCACTCTTCCGCACGCTCCTGCGCCTGCGCGAACGTCACCATCGCCAGACCTCACTCCCCCGCGGAGGAAACCGGAACGACCTGCGCGAAGCCGCCGTCCACCATCAGATTCGCCACCGTCTCCAACTCGGGCGGCGACCCCGCCAACCGTGCCAGAAACGCGTCGAAGTCGTCCCCGCACGGCAGCAGCAGCCGCTCCACCCGCTCCGCCGGCGTCCACGACGGGTCCACGTCCCGCGCGTCGTCGTACGCGCAGAACCACACCGAACCCACCCGGTCGCCCTTCACCTTCACCGCCAGCAGACCGCCCTGGACGAAAGCGACCCCCAGGTAGTCCTTGGTGAGGTGATCACGCAGGCACTTGTTGACGTACACCAGGTCATTGACCGCGGCCTCGTCCCGCACCGTGAAGAACGGCTGGTCGACCAGCAGCCCCAGCTCCGCGTCCAGCGCCGTCCCCACCGGGGCGCAACCACCCGCCACCTTCAGGAACGACCGGTACGCGCCCGGCAGCCGGTACCCGAGGTCCTCCTCGACCCCCAGCACCTGCGCCTCGGTCACCGCGAGCCCCGACTTCGGCAGCCCGAAATGCGCCGGACGCGTCTCCTGCAACGGCCGCGTCCCCCGCTTGTCCTGGTCCACGCCCGACGTCACCACACCACCGTGGTGCCGCAGCAGCGCCTTCACCTCGACCGGCACCAGTTCCAGCCGCCGCGACGCCACCACGTGATGCCACGTCCAGCCGTGCGGCGTCGCCACCGCCGGCACCGTGTCCCACAGCTCATGACCGGTCGCCGCCAGCGCCGCGTTCGCCGACACGTAGTCCGTCAGCCGCAGCTCGTCGACACCGAAACCCTCCGGCGGCTCCGCGATCTCCGCGGCCGCGCGCGCGTACGGCGAGAAATCGGGGTAACCACGCTCGTCCACCCGTACCCCTCTCGGGTGACGGGCCGCCCGCACCGGATCCGGGAAGTGCACGACCTGCCCGGCATAGGCCGCATTCGGCGGCACGGTTTTCTGCCCGAGCCGACCTGTCGTCATGGCGGTTGCCCCCTGCGGCACTCTGTACGCCCCGCACCGACCACCCTCGGGCCGTTACGGAACGTATTCGACTGTCACGTCTGTTTCGACTGCTTACCGCCGCTTCCCGCCGGTGCCCCGCACGCCGTCCGCGCGGATCACCGCAGGAATCGCGGTGCCGACAGCCTATGCGGTACGACGGCACCGGTCACCGGGCACCGGCCGCTCACCCCTCCGGTTCCGTGACCAACCGTCACCCTCCCGTGACAGTCAGCCCAAACCTGGGCGTGTCACTCCGCCCCAGCTTCCCCATCAGCCACGCCATTTGGCACTCTGTGACCTTCCGGGGGATGCGCGGGAGGAAAAGACGATCATGAATATGACGCAAACAGGAACCCACCAGGGAACCCACACAGGTCGGCCCGGCGCCCCCCGCACCGGCGACCCCCGCGTCGGCTGGAGCGCCGCCGACGCCGTCCACACCCCCCTCCTCCACCACCGCCGCGACGGCATCCTGCCCACCATCGCCGCCGCCCTCTCCATCCGCGGCACCACCCTCACCGGCACCGCCGCCCGCGGCGACACACCCCCCGATCTGCACCCCCTCGTCCAGGACTTCCTCGACACCCTCACCAGCGGCCAACGCGACCGCTTCACCGGCCGCTGCGCCGAAACCATCCTCATCTCCCGGCACATCACCGCCGCCGACAAGGCCCGCAGTAAACGCGCCGCACGCAAACCCATGACCAACGGCGAAGCACGCAAAGCGCTCAAACAAGCCAAACTCACCGCCCGCCACATCCGTGAGGACGGCGACCCCCTCCACGGAGGCTTCGCCGCCCCCTGTCGCGCCTGCACCGCCCTCACCGCCCACTTCGGAGTCCGCGTCGTCGACCCCGGATAACCCCCGCCCCCCACCTCCCCCCGGCACCGACCGGCCACCACCACGACGACGGACGAACGGCAGATGCACACCGACCGCACCCCCGCCCCCCACCACCCGGCCCCACCCGAGTCAGGGGGAACCCCACCGCGCTTCCCCGACCCCGTCGACGCCGCCCTGCGCACCGCCGGCTGGCGACCGGGCCGCTGGGACATCAAGCAGGCCGAGATCTGGGCCGACACCCTGCGCGAGCACACCTCACCCGCCGGACACCGCCACGCCGTCTTCCCCTCCGCCGTCGAAGCCTGGGCCGAATTCGGCGGCCTCCACATCCCCCCCGTCGGCACCGGCCGCCAACTCGCCCCCGCCACCCTCCACCTCGACCCCCTGCACGGCCTCCACATGGCCCGCACCCTCGGCGACCTCGGCCGCGCCCTCGACACCGACGTCTGCCCCGTCGGCGCCGAAACCGACACCCACACCCTCATCGCCATCGACGCCCAGGGCCGCGTCTACGCCCTCGACCACACCGGCGACTGGTACCTCGGCCACCACATCGACCAGGCCCTCACCGCCCTGGTCACCGGCACCCAGCCCGCCCGCCTCACCACCGGCTGACCACGCCTCCGGGCCCACGAACCCGGCCCCGGCCCGCGGCTACGACGCCGGAATCACCGCCGACACCCGGAAACCCCCCGCATCCGTCGGCCCCGACACGAACACCCCACCCAGCGCCGACACCCGCTCCTTCATCCCCACCAGACCGTTCCCACCCGACGGCAACCGCGCCGACGCCCCCGCCTCCGGCGGCGGCTCGTTCTCCACCTGCATCGCGATCTCCGACACCCGGTGCGCGAGCCGTACATACGTCTTCGCCCCCGGCGCGTGCTTGTGGACGTTCGTCAACGCCTCCTGCACCACCCGATACGCCGTCGACTCCACCTCCCCCGCATACGACCGGCTCTCACCCTCCACCGACAGATCCACCACCACCCCCGCGGCCGCCGACTGCTCCACCAACTCGCCGATCTCGGCCAGCGTCGGCCCCTCGCCCCCCGCGCCCCGCGCCTCGTCCACCGCCCGCGACGCGGCCGCGGCCGCCGCCACGCCCACCGCCACCAACGGCACCGCGTCCCCGGCGCCCCGGCTCCCACCGCCCCCGCCGGACCGCAGCACCCCGAGCATCTCCCGCAACTCCGTCAACGCCTGCCGGCCCATGTCCCCCACCAGCGCGGCGTTCTTCACCGCCTTCTCCGGATCCTTCCGCGCCACCGCCTGCAACGCCGCCGCGTGCACCACCATCAGACTCACCCGGTGCGCGACCACGTCATGCATCTCCCGCGCGATCCGCCTCCGCTCCTCGTCACGCGCCCACTCGGCCCGCTCCTCGGCCCGCTCCGCCAACAACTGGAGCTCCCGCTCCAGACTGTCCGCCCGCTCCCGCAGACTCTCCATCAACCGCCGCCGCGCCCCCACGTACAGCCCCAGCAGCACCGGCGGCGCGGTCAGCCCCAGCGACGTCGTGATCGACGCGAACGGAACGAACCAGTCCCCCAGGGTCAGTTCCCCGCGCGCCATGTCCTGCCGCACCCGCACGAACGTCACGATGAGCGTCCCCACCAGCGACATCCCCGCCAGCGACCCGATGATCCGGCGCGGCAACTCCGACGCGGCCAGCGTGTAC
The DNA here is from genome assembly GCF_040655635.1 of Streptomyces sp. NPDC050388. Classification (NCBI taxonomy): domain Bacteria; kingdom Bacillati; phylum Actinomycetota; class Actinomycetes; order Kitasatosporales; family Streptomycetaceae; genus Streptomyces; species Streptomyces sp. NPDC050388. The sequence continues at coordinate 71,719 of NZ_JBFAKH010000034.1, read as the reverse complement.
AGGCCGACCAGGCCCATCAGAAAGCCCATCTGGGCCGGCGTGATGGCGATCACCACCAGCACCACGGCGATCGGCCAGTGCCGCCGCACCACCAGTACGGAACCCGCCAGCAGCCCGAAGACCACCCCCGCGGTCACCGGGATCCCCGCGTCCCGCGCGAACGGGATCCCCTCCAGCCCGCACTCCAGCGCGGACACCGCCGCAAGGCTCACATCCAGCGCGGCACTCCGCCGTCTGCCCCACCACCACGGCCCTCCGCCGGCCGCCACATGGTCTTCCCCCGTCGTGGTCATGCCCTCCAGCCTACGGGCGCACGATGCCGGTTCTCCGGGCAGTTTCCCCGACCGAACTCCATCACGATCCGTGACCGTTCGGATGCGACAGGGGTCGAAATCACTCGAACTGCTGAATCGCACACCGTTCGACCCCGGGGGCCCACATTCCGCCCGGACGGGATGCGTACGACACACACCAGGCAGGCACGCGACCGCGGAACGCCCCCTCACACCGCCTTGCGGTAGAGCCACACACCCAGTGGTGCGAACGCCAGCACAATGCCCGCGTCCCAGGCGAGCGCCTGCCACACGTCCTGTGCGGTCGGCCCCCCGAGGACCAGGGCACGGACCGCTTCGGCGGTCCGTGACACCGGCTGGTGCCGGGCGAACACCTGCAGCCAGCCGGGCATGGTGTCGACGGGGACGAACGCCGCGGACGCGAAGACCAGGGGGGCCAGAACGGGAAACGCCGCGGCCTGGGCCGTCTCCGGATCACCGACCGCCATGCCGACCACCGCGAAGATCCATGACATCGCGAACCCGAAGGCCAGCACCAGCAGGATTCCGCCGAGCAGCGCCCACACACCGGCGTGAATGCGGAAACCGATGGCGAACCCCACCCCCGTCATCAGCGCCACCACGAAGACGTGGCGCCCGAGATCCGCCGTGGTCCGCCCCACCAGCACCGCGGATCTGGCCATCGGCAGCGACCTGAACCGCTCCATCAGGCCGGTCTGCATGTCCGTGGCCAGGCCGATCGCCGTGTTCATGGCCCCGAAGACCGCCGTTTGCACGAAAATGCCCGGAATCAGGAAGTCGACGTAACTGACTCCGTGGAGGGCCGGCGCGACGACGCCTCCGAAGACGTACCGGAACATCAGCACGAAGACCAGTGGCTGGATGGTCGAGAACACCAGCAGCCGCGGTATTCGGCGCAGGGCGGTCAGGTTCCGCCATGCGATGGTCAGACCGTCCCCGGCGGTCCGCGCGAGCCGCGTTCCGGGCCGGGCGAGCAGTCCCGGGCGCTGGGCGGGTCCGGTGACGGCACGGGTCATGACCGGTCCCCGGTCAGCTGCAGGAACACGTCGTCCAGGCTGGCTTCCCGTACGGCGACGGTGCTGGGCACCAGGCCGTGCGCGTCCAGGAGCCGGAGGCCGTCCAGCAACTGGCGTGATCCGTCGCGCGAGGCCAGGCGGACCCGGGACGCGTCGACGCGGGGCGACTCCGCGAAGTGCGCCCGCAGCAGTTCGGCCGCCCACAGGGCCCGCCGGGCTTCTCCCATGTCGAACTCGATGACGGTGTCGCCCAGGTGCGTTTTGAGACGAGCCGGGGTGTCGTCGGCGATCACCCGTCCCCGGTCGATGACGACCACCCGATGTGCGAGTCGGTCGGCCTCGTCCAGGTACTGAGTGGTCAGCAGCACGGTCGTACCGTCGTCGACGAGGTGTCGGATCAGGTCCCACAGCGCGTTGCGGCTGTGCGGGTCGAGGCCCGTGGTGGGCTCGTCGAGGAAGAGGACCGGTGCGTCGGGAACGAGCGCGGCGGCGACGTCCAGGCGTCTGCGCATGCCGCCGGAGTAGGTCCGCACGAGACGCTCGCCCGCGGTGGTGAGGTCGAACCGTTCCAGCAGTTCAGCCGCGCGGACCCGGATCCGGGAGCGCCGCACGTGGGTGAGTCGTCCGATCATGCGCAGGTTCTCCCGGCCGGTGAGGTTGCCGTCCACCGCCGCGTACTGCCCGGCCAGACCGATCAGGCCCCGGACGGTCGCCGCTTCGCGGACCACGTCGTGCCCGAGGACCTCGGCGTGGCCCGCGCTCGGGCGCACGATCGTCGTCAGGATCCGGATCGCCGTGCTTTTGCCCGCACCGTTGGGCCCCAGCAAGCCGAGGACGGTACCGGGCCGGACTTCGAAGTCCACCGAGTCCAGTGCCGTCACCGTCCCGAACCGCTTGCTGAGACCGGTCACACTGATCGCCGCCTGGCCCACCTGCCCACCTCTCGGTGCAGCGGAGAACCTGTCCCGTCCATTCTCACCCCGCGGCCGGGAAGCGCCCACAGAACGCCCATGGAACGCCCACGGAACGCCCACAGAAAAGGACCACGACGGCGGCACGCCTCACGTCTGCGACTCTCCGCGTTCGGCGTGGGCCCGCCGGTGTGAGGCGATCGTGAGGCCGAGCCAGCTCGTCCAGCCGATCGCCTGTGGGGCCCAGTAACTCGCGATCCGGTACAGGAGTGTCAGTGCGATGGCCTGGTCGACGCGCAGCCCGTAGAGCACCAGGAGCGCGGCAAGGCCGGTTTCCACGATTCCGAGGCCGCCGGGCGTGAGCCGCAGGGCCCCCGCCATCTGGGTGAGGACGTAGGCGACCAGCGTCCCCGGCCAGGGCAGCGCGATGCCCAGTCCCCATGCGCAGGCGCCGAGGCAGGCCACGTCGAGAACCCAGTTGGAAACGGCCAGGGCGAACGGCGTCAGCCACGGCCGTACACCGGGCTGCTTCGCCCTCACGTGCCGGACGAGGTGGGACAGCCCGTTCTCGATGCTCCACATGCGGGGGGAACGGACCCCGATCCGCCGCCACGCGCGCCGGACCCGGCGCCGCACGGGCGGGAAACGCGCCAGGGCGACCGTCCCGGCGGTGACGAGAACGAGGGCCGCCGCCAGCCAGAGCACCGCAGCGCGCAGGCCGACGGCAGCTCCTGCTCCTCCGCCGGCCAGAACGCCGGCCACCAGCAGTGAGAACAGGGCGAGACCGGAGAACACACCGGACACCGCGAGGACGGCGCCCGCGAGCACCGGCGACACACGGCAGCGCCGCAACTGTCGGAACAGCCAGGCGGCGGCGAACGCCGCCCCGGCGGGGAGCGCGCCGGCCACCGCGTTGGCCGCCAGGATCATCACAGCCACACGGCCGAACCTCAGACGGGCGTCACCCGCCCTCAGCAGCCACCACTGCATCGCCGCCAGACAGAGCAGGGACAGCGCCTCGAGGAGGGCGGCGAGCGCCAGCCGTCCCGGCGGGACCGCCCCCATCAGACGCAGGGCCAGGACCAGGTCGTGGCGCCGGTTCAGCGCGACGAGCGCGGCTGCCGCCACGATGACGGCCGACACCAGCCACCACCCGGGGCGCAGGGTCCGTGCGGCCGGCGGACGGGACAGCGGATCCCCGGCAATCTCCGGCCCGCCCGCGTCATCCGCCATACAAGCCACGTTACGGGTGGGCTCGCCACCGGCACGGCGAGCTGCGGGCTGCGGGTCGGCCGGCGCGACACCCGCCCGGTCCGCTCCGGAGACCGGCTCCCGGTGAACCCGCCGGCCCCGCACGGGACACAGGACGGCGGTGAGGACGATCCGCGAAAGCGGGCGCGGCGCGTTCCGCGTCCGCCGACGTGCGACCCGCGGGTGTCTCGTCCCCGTCGTGTGACAGAGCAGTGAGCCGTACCGTCACGTCGAGGACCGGTGGGTGCCATCGTGACCCACGCGCAAGCATGTCTCCGGTAAGGTCTGAGGCGCTGTCCCCCGTGGTGTAACTGGCAGCACACTAGATTTTGGATCTAGTAGGACAAGGTTCGAATCCTTGCGGGGGAGCCACAACACAGCCCCCGTTCGGGTCCTGACCAGTCGAACCCCCGGTCAGGACCCGCACTCATGTCCCCCCACAAACGCCCCGGTATCCTGCGGTTGTCCACCCCACCCCACACAGCCGAAGGGCATCCCGTGAGCGCCAACCGCCCGGCAGCCGTCGTCGTACTCGCAGCGGGTGAGGGCACCCGTATGAAGTCGGCCACTCCGAAGGTCCTGCACGACATCTGCGGCCGTTCCCTGGTGGGCCATGTGCTCGCCGCCGCCGGTGAGCTGGAGCCGGAGAACCTGGTCGTCGTCGTGGGCCACGCCCGCGAGCAGGTGACCGCGCACCTCGCCGAGGTCGCCCCCGCCGTCCGCACCGCCGTGCAGGAGGAGCAGAACGGCACCGGCCACGCCGTGCGGATGGGCCTGGAGGCGCTGGGCGGTGTCGTCGAGGGGACCGTGGTCGTGGTCTGCGGGGACACGCCCCTCCTGACCGCCGGGACGCTTCGGGACCTCGCCGCCACGCACTCCGCCGACGGCAACGCGGTGACCGTGCTGACGGCCGAGGTGCCGGACGCGACCGGGTACGGCCGGATCGTGCGGGACGACACGGGTGCCGTGACGGCGATCGTGGAGCACAAGGACGCCACCGATGCGCAGCGGGCGATCCGGGAGATCAACTCCGGGGTGTTCGCGTTCGACGGGCAGCTCCTGGCGGACGCCCTGGGCAAGGTGCGGACGGACAACAGCCAGGGTGAGGAGTACCTGACCGACGTGCTGGGCATCCTGCGTGAGGCCGGGCACCGGGTGGGTGCGTCGGTGGCGGGTGATCACCGGGAGATCGCGGGGATCAACAACCGGGTGCAGCTCGCCGAGGCGCGGCGGATCCTCAACGACCGGTTGCTGACGGAGGCCATGCTGGCCGGGGTGACGGTGGTCGATCCGGCGACGACGTGGGTGGATGTGACGGTGACGTTCGGACAGGACGTGATCGTGCATCCGGGGACGCAGCTGCACGGTGCGACGCATCTCGCCGAGGGCTGCGAGGTGGGCCCGAACACGCGGTTGACGGACACGCGGGTGGGGGCCGGCGCGCGGGTGGACAACACGGTGTCGGCGGGTGCCGAGATCGGGCCGGAGGCGACCGTCGGGCCGTACGCGTATCTGCGTCCGGGGACGCGGCTCGGGCGCAAGGGCAAGATCGGTACGTACGTGGAGACGAAGAACGCGTCGATCGGTGAGGGGACGAAGGTTCCGCATCTGTCGTACGTGGGGGATGCCACGATCGGCGAGTTCTCGAACATCGGCGCGGCGAGCGTGTTCGTGAACTACGACGGACAGGACAAACATCACACGACGGTCGGGTCGCACTGCAAGACGGGGTCGGACAACATGTTTGTGGCACCTGTCACTGTCGGGGACGGTGCTTACACGGCTGCCGGCTCCGTGATCACGAAGGACGTGCCGCCTGGCTCACTGGCCGTGGCCCGTGGCCAGCAGCGGAACATCGAGGGGTGGGTGGCTCGTAAGCGCCCGGGGAGTGCTTCCGCGAAGGCGGCGGAGGCGGCTTCGCAGGGGTCGGCCGAGGAGGGGTGACCGAAAAGCGGCGCGTCCGATTCGGCGTACCGTGATAAATGCACATCCGCACCCCACCTGCCGAGACGGCTCCTCGCGTACGGACCGAGAAGCCGCTCGCGACCGAGCCGCGTACCCCCTCGCCACCCGCGAGTCCCCGCGATACCTGCGAAACCTCTGAGGAGAAAGTGCTGTGACCGGGATCAAGACGACCGGCCAGAAGAAGATGATGTTCTTCTCCGGCCGCGCCCACCCCGAGCTTGCCGAGGACGTCGCCCGCCAGCTGGGGGTCGAGGTCGTCCCGACGAAGGCCTTCGACTTCGCCAATGGCGAGATCTACGTGCGGTACGAGGAGTCGGCCCGTGGCGCCGACTGCTTCCTGATCCAGAGCCACACGGCACCGATCAACAAGTGGATCATGGAGCAGTTGATCATGATCGACGCGTTGAAGCGTGCGTCGGCCAGGTCCATCACGGTCATCGTGCCGTTCTACGGTTACGCGCGGCAGGACAAGAAGCACCGGGGCCGTGAACCGATCTCGGCGCGTCTGATCGCGGACCTGATGAAGACGGCGGGTGCGACCCGGGTGCTGACGGTGGATCTGCACACGGATCAGATCCAGGGCTTCTTCGACGGTCCCGTCGACCACCTCTTCGCGTTGCCGCTGCTCGCGGACTACGTGGGGGCGAAGGTGGACCGGGAGAAGCTGACCGTGGTCTCGCCGGACGCGGGCCGGGTGCGGGTGGCGGACCGCTGGTGCGACCGGCTGGGCGCGCCGCTGGCGATCGTGCACAAGCGGCGGGACAAGGATGTGGCGAACCAGGTCACGGTCCACGAGGTGGTCGGTGAGGTGAAGGGCCGCGTGTGCGTCCTGGTGGACGACATGATCGACACGGGCGGCACGATCTGTGCGGCGGCGGACGCGTTGTTCGCGCACGGCGCGGAGGACGTCATCGTGACGGCGACGCACGGTGTGCTGTCGGGTCCGGCGGCGGACCGGCTGAAGAACTCGCGGGTGAGCGAGTTCGTGTTCACGGACACGCTGCCGACCCCGCACGAGCTGAGTGCCGACCTGGACAAGATCAAGGTGCTGTCGATCGCGCCGACGATCGCGAGTGCGGTGCGTGAGGTCTTCGAGGACGGTTCGGTGACGAGCCTGTTCGACGAGCAGTAAGGGTTCTGCAGCCCGGCCCCCTGGTGGTCCGGGTGATCGTTTTGGGTGCGGCCTCCCCGTCCGAGTAGACTGCTGCAGTTGCTCGGCGAGGGAGGCCGTACCGCTTCTGAGGAGCGGGGTACGGCGGTCCGTAATCGACGTGCTCTTCGTAGCAGGCCGTTCGTGGCCGGGTGACCACGTCCGTAACTGACTTCGAGGAGTGATGAGCATGGCCGATGTGAAGCTGCACGCCGAGACCCGTACCGAGTTCGGCAAGGGTGCCGCGCGTCGTGTCCGTCGTGAGGACAAGGTCCCGGGTGTGGTGTACGAGCACGGTCTCGAGCCGCTGCACCTGACGTTCCCGGGCCACGAGCTGCTGCTGGCGCTGCGTACGTCGAACGTGCTGATCGAGCTGGTCATCGACGGTGAGGGCAGCCAGCTGGCGATCCCGAAGGCCGTGCAGCGTGACCCGCTGCGCGGTGACCTGGTGCACGTGGACCTGCTGAAGGTGAAGCGGGGCGAGCGGGTCACCGTCGAGATCCCCGTGCTCGCCGAGGGCGAACTGGCCCCGGGCGGCAACCTGCTGGAGCACGTCCTCTCCGCGCTGCCGGTCGAGGCGGAGGCGACGAACATCCCGGACAACGTGACCGTCTCGGTGCAGGGTCTGGCGGCCGGTGCCGCGGTCCTCGCCAAGGACCTGGTGCTGCCGGAGGGCGTGAAGCTGACGGTCGAGGAGGACACCGTCGTGCTGCAGGTCCTGGCCGCGCAGGCCGAGGAGGTCTCGGAGGCCGAGGAGGAGGCCGAGGCCTGATCGTCCTCGCGGGCTTCGTCGCCCGCGGAGGCTCCGTATTCTTCGATGCGCGTCGGCCGCTGTTCCCGTGCGGGGCAGCGGCCGACGCGCATTCAGGACGCGGAGGCGTGGATGCACGGAGGCGTGCATACGTGAAGGAGGGAGACACGGACGTGACGACCGAGGACGCGGCGGCGCCCTGGCTGATCGCGGGGCTGGGCAACCCGGGGCCGGAGTACGCGATGAACCGGCACAACGTGGGGTTCATGGTGGCGGACCTGCTGGCGGAGCGGGTCGGGGGCCGGTTCAAGCGGGCCGGGAAGGCCCAGGCGCAGGTGGTGGAGGGGCGGATCGGGCCGCCGGGTCCGGCGAGCCGGCGGGTGATCGTGGCGAAGCCGATGTCGTTCATGAACCTGTCGGGCGGCCCGGTGAACGCGCTGCGGGAGTTCTACAAGGTGCCGGTGGCCCATGTGGTGGCGGTCCACGACGAGCTGGACATCGAGTACGGGACGCTGCGGCTGAAGCTGGGTGGCGGGGACAACGGCCACAACGGGTTGAAGTCGATGACGAAGGCGTTCGGGCGGGAGTACCACCGGGCGCGGTTCGGGATCGGGCGTCCGCCGGGGCGGATGCAGGTGGCGGACTACGTGCTGCGGGACTTCTCGTCGGCGGAGCGCAAGGAGCTGGACTACTTCGTGGACCGGGCGGCGGACGCGGTGGAGTGTCTGGTGATCGAAGGGCTGGAACGGGCGCAGGGAACGTACAACTCGTGAGCCGGATCCGGTGCCTCGCACCCGGCCGAGGTTGACCGACCGTACAGGCATGGCCAAGGATCTCGGCCATGCCTTCTGCCGTCCCCTCCCGCCGGGGCTCCTCCCGGCGTTCCTCCGCCGCGCTGCGGTTCGGCCGGCTCGCGGTGATGGGCACGGTCACCGTGCTGATCCTGATCGCGGGTGTGTGGGCGTCGTGGGGTACGGCGCAGTACGTGATGCTGACGAAGGGTCGGGAGCGGGGCACGGTCACCGTGACGTCGTGCGGTGCGGAGACCTGCAAGGGGCCGTACGCGCCGTTGTCGCCGGGGTCGCAGCCGCGGGCCGAGGTCGTGCTGGCGGAGACGGCGGCGGTGGCGGAGGGGCGGACGTACACGGTGGTGGTGAAGCCGGACGGGACCGAGGTGGTGCGTTCGGGTCCGGCGGGGGTGCTCTACGCGTGGGTCCCGCTGGGCGGGGCGCTGATGCTGGCGTCGGTGGTGGTGGCGGGCGGGTTGCTGCGGACGCGGCCGGCGTGGGTGACGGGGTTGTCGGGCGTGGCGCTGGTGACGGCGGCGTTCCTGGTGAGGTGAGGGCGGGCCCGTGCGCGGTCCGGTGGACGACGGACGACGGTGCCCCCGGGCCGGTGTGTGCGGCTCGGGGGCGCCGTCGTGTGCCGTGGGGGTCAGCCGGTGTTGCGCAGGCCGGCGGCGACTCCGTTGACGGTGAGCAGGAGGGCTCGGGCGAGCAGGGGGTCGGGCTCCGTGCCGGCGGTGGCGGCGTCGCGCTGGCGCTTGAGCAGGGCCACCTGGAGGTAGGAGATGGGGTCGAGGTAGGCGTCGCGGATGGCGAAGGTCTGCTTGAGCACCGGTTCGGCGTCCAGGAGTTCGCTCTCGCCGGTGACGCGGAGCACCTCGGCGACGGTGAGTTCGTGTTCGACGCGGATGGTGTCGAACACGTGCTTGAGGTGGTCGGGGACGAGGGTGTCGACGTAGTGCCGGGCGATGCGCAGGTCGGTCTTGGCGAGGGTCATCTCGACGTTGGAGATGAAGTTGCGGAAGAAGTGCCACTGCTCGTGCATCTCGTCGAGCACGGTGTCGAGGCCGCTCTCGCGCAGGGCCTTCAGTCCGGAGCCGACGCCGTACCAGCCGGGGACGATCTGCCGGGACTGGGTCCAGCCGAACACCCAGGGGATGGCGCGCAGGCCGTCCAGTCCGGCGCCGGAGTCGGGGCGGCGGGAGGGCCGGGAGCCGAGGTGGAGGTCGGCGAGCTGGTCGACGGGGGTGGAGGCGAAGAAGTAGGCGGGCAGGTCGGGGTCCTCGACGAGCCGGCGGTAGGCGGCGTGGGCGGCGTCGCTGACGACGTCCATGGCGGCGTCCCAGCGGGCGAGCGCCTCGTCGGACTGGCGGGGTGCGGTGTGCAGGGCGGACGCCTGGAGAGTGGCGGCGACGGTCAGTTCCAGGTTCTCCCGGGCGAGCGAGGGGATGAGGTACTTGTCGGAGATGACCTCGCCCTGTTCGGTGACCTTGATCTCGCCCTCGAGGGTGCCCCAGGGCTGGGCGAGGATGGCGTCGTGGGTGGGGCCGCCGCCGCGGCCGACGGTGCCGCCGCGGCCGTGGAAGAGGCGCAGGCGGACGCCGTAGCGGTGGGCGACGTCGCGCAGTCGGCGCTGGGCGCGGTGGATCTCCCACTGGCTGGTGGTGATGCCGCCGAACTTGGAGGAGTCGGAGTAGCCGAGCATGACCTCCTGGACGTCGCCCCTGAGCGCGACCAGGCGCCGGTAGGACGGGTCGGCGAGCATGTCCTCGAGGATGGTGTCGGCGGCCTTCAACTCGTCGGTGGTCTCGAGGAGCGGGACGATGCCGATCTTCGCCCAGCCGGCGTGCAGGTCGATGAGTCCGGCCTCGCGGGCGAGGACGGTGGCGGCGAAGACGTCGTCGGCGCCCTGGCACATGGAGATGATGTAGGACTCGATGACCTCGGGGCCGAAGATCTCCAGGGCCCGCTTGACGGTCTGGAAGACGCCGAGGGTCTTCTCGCCGGCCGCGTCGACGGGTGCGGGGGTGGGGGCGAGGGGGCGGCGCGACCGCAGTTCCTTGGCGAGGAGCTTGGTGCGGTAGTCGCGGGGCATGTCGGTGTAGCGCCAGGATTCCTCGCCGAGCCGGTCGAACAGCTGACCGAGGGCGTGGTGGTGGGCGTCGGCGTGCTCGCGTACGTCCATGGTGGCGAGCTGGAGGCCGAAGGCGGCGAGGGTGCGGATGGTGCGGGCGAGCCGGCCGTCGGCGAAGAGGCCGCCGCGGTGTTCGCGCAGTGAGGCCTGGATGATCCGCAGGTCGGTGAGGAGTTCGCCGGTGCCGAGGTAGTCGTGGCCGGGCTGGTGCGGGGTGTCCTTGGCGAGGCGCTGCTTGGTGTTCTCGAGCTTCTGCCGGATGCAGGTGGCCTTGAGCCGGTAGGGCTCCTCGGCGTTGAGGCGCTTGTAGCGGGGGCTGATCTCGGGGAGGGCGTCGAGGTCGGCCTTCAGGGAGGCCAGCAGTTCCTCGGTGGCTCCGGCGTAGCGGATGGAGTTGGAGAGGAATCCGCGGAGTTCGTCGATCATCTCCAGGGCGTCGTTGATGCCGTGTTCGTGCTGGAGGATGAGGACGTCCCAGGTCACCTGGGGGGTGACGTTGGGGTTGCCGTCGCGGTCGCCGCCGATCCAGGTGCCGAAGGTGAGGGGGCGGGTGTCGTCGGGGAGCTTGACGCCGACGCGTTCGAGTTCCGCGGTGAGGTCCTCGAGGACGTCGCCGACGGCGCCGGCGTGGAGTTCGTCGAGGTAGTAGATGGCGTTGCGGGCCTCGTCGGCGGGTTCGGGACGGACCACGCGCAGTTCGTCGGTCTGCCAGACGAGGTCGATGTTCTCGGCGAGGCGGATGTCGAGGCGGCGCCGGTCGGAGGCGATGACGGGGGTCTCGAGGAGGGCGGCGATGCGGCGCAGCTTGTTGAGGACGGAGCGGCGTGCGGCCTCGGTGGGGTGGGCGGTGAAGACGGGGCGGACGTTGAGGTGCCGCACGGTTTCCCGCAGGTGTTCGGGGTCGGCGTCCTTGAGGCGGTCGGCGGTGCGGGAGAGCAGTCCGCCCTCGGTGGCGCGCCGGGCGCGCAGCTCGCGGCCTCGGTGGACCTGTTCGGTGACGTTGGCCAGGTGGAAGTAGGTGGAGAAGGCGCGGACCAGCTTGGCGGCGGTTTCGAGTTCGGTGCCGCGCAGCAGTTCGGCTGCGGCCTCGCCGTCCTCGCGGGTGAGGCGGCGGACCTTTTCGACGAGGTCGAGGAGTTCGGGGCCGTCCTGGCGGACGAGGGTTTCTCCGAGGAGATCACCCAATCGGCGGATGTCGGCCCGCAGTTCGCTGCTCGTGGTCGCCGTGGACACGTTCTGGTCGTCGGCACTGCTCACAGGTGCGGCTCCTTGCAGTGTTGAAGCTGGTCTGGAGGAACCCCGGACGGCGTCTCGGGCGGCTGGTACCGCATACGGGCCGGGCATCCGGGAAGGAATCAGAGCGGACCGCGCTGTCCGACCGACTTCCAGGATAGGTCTCGGCCGGGGTGCGCAGGCTCGTGGGCTCGTGCCGCCGGACCGCGCACTGCCATACTTACGTTGCCGTAGGTTACGGGGCCGTAGGGAGCATCGCGCGGTTCCGCTGCCCGGCATCACCCTCAACCCTCACACCTCACAGGGGACACGCATGACCTCAGGCCCCGATGTCATCGACGAAGCCTCCAAGAGGCCCGCGCCCGACTCCCGCTCCGACGCCGCCGCCGTCCCGTCCGCCACGCTGGGCGGCGAGCGCAAGCGCTCCATCGAGCAGATCACTCTGCTGCTCTTCATCATCGTGCCGTTCCTGGCGCTGCTGGCGGCGGTGCCGCTGGGGTGGGGCCGGGGGGTGAGCTGGCTGGATCTCGGGCTGCTGGTGTTCTTCTACTTCCTCGGCTGCCACGGCATCACCATCGGTTTCCACCGTCACTTCACGCATGGTTCGTTCAAGGCGAAGCGGCCGTTGAAGATCGCGCTGGCGGTGGCGGGTTCGATGGCGGTGGAGGGGCCGCTGGTGCGCTGGGTGGCGGATCACCGCAAGCACCACAAGTTCTCGGACGCGGAGGGCGACCCGCATTCGCCGTGGCGGTACGGGGAGTCGGTGCCGGCGCTGCTGAAGGGGCTGTGGTGGGCTCATCTCGGCTGGATGTTCGACGAGGAGCAGACCCCGCAGGACAAGTACGCACCGGATCTGATCAAGGACCCGACGCTGCGTGCGATCTCCCGCCAGTTCATCCTGTGGACGGCGTTGTCGCTGGCGCTGCCGGCGCTGATCGGCGGTCTGGTGACGATGTCGTGGTGGGGCGCGTTCACCGGCTTCTTCTGGGGGTCACTCGTTCGGGTGGCTTTGTTGCACCATGTGACGTGGTCGATCAACTCGATCTGCCACGCGGTGGGCAAGCGGCCCTTCAAGTCGCGGGACCGTTCCGGCAACGTGTGGTGGCTGGCGGTCCTGTCCTGCGGTGAGTCCTGGCACAACCTGCACCACGCCGACCCGACGTCCGCGCGGCACGGGGTGGAGCGGGGGCAGCTGGACTCCTCGGCCCGGCTGATCCGCTGGTTCGAGCAGTTGGGCTGGGCGTACGACGTGCGGTGGCCGTCACGCTCGCGTATCGATTCGCGCCGTAACCACCGTAATACCGGGGCGGGCGGCTCCCGGCGCGGGCGGGAGACGGCTGAGGCGGCATGATGGTCGCTGTGGCGACCGACTCCAGCAACACCTCGAGCAACGACAAGCCGCGGCGGACGCGCCGCACCCGGATGACCGGTGCGGAGCGCCGTCAGCAGCTGCTGGAGATCGGCCGCACGTTGTTCGCGGCGAAGGGTTTCGAGGCCACGTCGGTGGAGGAGATCGCGGCGAAGGCCGGGGTCTCCAAGCCGGTGGTGTACGAGCACTTCGGCGGCAAGGAGGGCCTGTACGCGGTGGTGGTGGACCGCGAGATGCGGCGCCTGCTGGACATGGTGACGGGTTCGCTGACCGCGGGGCATCCGCGGGAGCTGTGCGAGCAGGCGGCGTTCGCGCTGCTGGACTACATCGAGGAGTACACGGACGGTTTCCGCATCCTGGTCCGCGACTCCCCGATCCCGCAGTCGACGGGGTCCTTCGCCTCCCTCATCTCGGACATCGCCACCCAGGTGGAGGACATCCTGGGCCGCGAGTTCAAGAGCCGCGGCTTCGACCCCAAGCTGGCCCCGCTGTACGCGCAGGCGCTGGTGGGGATGGTCGCGCTGACCGGCCAGTGGTGGCTGGACGTCCGCAAGCCGAAGAAGGCGGAGGTGGCCGCCCACCTGGTGAACCTGGCCTGGCACGGCCTGGACGGCCTGGAGCCCAAGCCCCGCCTGATCGGACACCGGAAGAGCTGAATCCCCGGCCCGGGCACGTGGCATCGTGTGCCCATGACCGAGATGACGATCAGCGAGGCCGCCTCCCGGTTGGAGGATCTGGTCCACCGGCTGGGAGGCGGCCGCGAGCCCGTCGTTCTCACCGACGAGAGCGGCGTGACCGCGCTCCTCGTCGCGCCCCAGGTGATCGAGGATCTGGAAGACGCCCTGGCCATCGCCGAGTACCGACGCCGGAAAGCCGAGGGGACCCTCGAAGAGGGCATCCCGCACGCGGAGGTCGGACGCCTGCTGGGCCTGCGTCCGTGAGCCGACGGGAACGTCAGCCGGCCGGCTCCAGGAACTCCAGCCGGTTGCCCACCGGGTCCTCGGAGTAGAAGCGCCTGTGGCCGGGGAGGTCGTCGTCCCAGATGACCGGGGCACCGTGGCACGCCAGGCGAGCGGCGTACGCCTCGATGCCGGTCACCCTCAGGCCGGGATGGGCCTTCCCGGCGGGCCGGAAGTCGTCCTCGATGCCCAGATGGAGCTGCACGCCTCCCGCCCGGAACCAGCAGCCGCCGCGCACGGCCAGAGCAGGCGGCTTCGGCACCTCGGTCATGCCGAGGACATCGGCGTAGTACGCGCGGAGGCGGCCCTCGGAGCCGGGTGGTGCGGCGAGCTGCACGTGGTCGACGGCGGCGAGCATCCGTCACGCCTCCTTGACGGCGACGGCGAAGACGCGGCGGAAGGGGAACGGGGTGCCGTGCGGGCCCGCCGGGTAGGCGGTGCGCAGGGCGGTGCGGTACTCCTCGACGAAGGCGTCCCGTGCCTCGGGGTCGTCGGCGAGGGCGGTGAGGACGGGCCGCAGGCCGGTGCCCCTGACCCAGTCGAGGACGGGGTCCGGTCCGTGCAGCAGGTGGATGTACGTCGTCTCCCACACGTCGGCCGCGCAGTCGGCGCCGGTGAGGCGGTCCAGGTAGGCGGCGGGGGTGAGGACGGCGTCGGTGTGGCGCAGGGTGCCGGAGAGGCGGGCCCGCCAGCGCGGGGAGTGGGCGAGTTCGCGCAGGAGGGTGTGGCTGGGGGCGTCGAAGTTGCCGGGCACCTGGAAGGCGAGGGTGCCGCCGGGGGTGAGTGAGGCGATCCAGTCGGTGAACCGGTCCGCGTGCCCGGGGACCCACTGCAGGGTGGCGTTGCTGACGATCAGGTCGTACGGCCGGTCGGGCGTCCAGGTGCGGACGTCGGCGCGGGCGAAGTCCAGTCGGCCGCCGCCCGGGGTCGGGCCCCGGTGGTCGACGTGTGCTCTGTCGAGCATCTCGGGCGAGTTGTCGTAGCCGGTGATGCGGGCGGCCGGCCAGCGGGCGGCGAGCAGGGCGGTGACGTTTCCGGCGCCGCAGCCGAGGTCGGCGATGCGGGGCGGGTCGCCGGGGAGCTCGGGGACTCGGGCGAGGAGGTCGAGGAAGGGGCGGGTGCGCGGACCGGCGTGACGCAGGTACTGGGCGGGGTCCCAGGTGGGATCGGTGACCGCGGGCATGGAGCCTCCTGGAGTCGGCCGACGGGTACCCAGCGTCCCGCACACGTTGTCTCGCCGTCAAGAAACTCGGCCTCAAGAGACTTCACGTCGACACAACCACTACACTGATCGCCATGGAGGACGAGGTCGATCGGCTGGTCGCAGCATGGCGCCGGGAGCGCCCGGACCTCGACGTGGAACCGCTCGAGGTCCTCAGCCGGGTGAGCAGGCTCGCCCGGCACCTGGACCGGGCCCGCAGGCTCGCGTTCTCCGAGCACGAACTGGAGCCCTGGGAGTTCGACGTGCTGACCGCGCTGCGCCGCGCGGGCACCCCCTACCAGCTCTCGCCGGGACAGCTGCTCACCCAGACGCTGGTCACCTCGGGCACGATGACCAACCGCATCGACCGCCTGACCAAGAAGGGCCTGGTCGCGCGGCTGCCCGATCCCAACGACCGGCGCGGCGTCCTGGTCCGCCTCACGGACGAGGGCCGCGACCGCGCCGACCAGGCACTGGCCGGACTGCTGGCGCAGGAGCGGGCGATCCTCGCCGAGCTCTCCCACACCCAGCGCGGCGAACTGGCGGGTCTGCTACGCCGGTTGACCGCCCCGTTCGACAACATCCCGGGCTGAGGCCGGCCCCGGGTCGACGGGCCCCACACCCGCCCGCCGGGCGAGGGCGACGGCGGCGAGCGTGGAGTGCACGCCCAGCTTGCCGAGCACGTTCTGCATGTGCGTACGGACGGTGTGCGGGGAGAGATACAGGCGTTCGGCGACGGCCTTGCGCCCCAGGCCCGCGACCATGCACCGCAGCACCTCCCGTTCCCGCGGGGTCAGGGTCTCCACGAGCCGTTCGCTCTCCGTGCGGTGCTTGCGCGCGGCAGTCAGTTCGCGCAGGACGCCGGTGAGCAGGGCGGGCGGCAGATGCGTCTCGTCGCGCAGCACGCCCCGGATGACGGTGAGCAGCCGGCTCAGCGAGCAGTCCTTGGCCACCCAGCCGCCGGCGCCGGCCTGCAGGGCGAGCGCGGCGCGGCGCGGGTCGTCCTTCTCCGCGAGCACCACGATCCGTACCTGCGGGTGGACCGAACGCACCCCGGTGACCAGGGACATCCCGTCGACGAGGCCGTCCTCGTCGGCCGCCTGCACCGGTAGGGCCGGACGGACGCCCGCCACCTTGCCGCCCAGGTCGGCGTCGACGAGGATCACGTCGAACCGCCGCCCCTCGCCGACGGCGCGCTCCAGGCAGCGCAGCGCGGCCGGGCCGCTGCCCGCCGCGGACACCTCGACGTCGGGCTCCGCGGCCAGGGCCGCGGCGAGCGACTCGGCGAAGATGCGATGGTCGTCGACGACCAGGACTCGGACACGTTGCACGAAACCCCCTTCCCCGAGCTCTCTGCAGAGCTGGGGACTACCCCATGGGCAAAGGACGACACCCGTCCCGACGCGGGTGCGAACCCGAAGCCGGGCCCCGGACCCGCCGGACCGGCCTCGACCGGACCCGGGACGGACCGCTCGGCACCGCCCGGCCGCCGCCGTGCGCTCCCGCCGCCCCGCCCCGGGCTCCGTACCCGGATGTCTCGCCCCCTGAACGGCGCCGGCCCCCACCGGCGCTGTCCATCAGAGTACGGACGGAGGCGGCCGGCGGAAGGTTATTTGCAGAACTGGCGGCCTTGCGCGTTTATGGTGAGCCGCATGTTTCGTCTTGAGACAGAAGTCGACAGAGCCCGACGTGATCTGCTCCGCAGACGGCTGCGGGACACGAACACGGCTGCCTCACCGGTACTGCGCGCCCTGCGCGGAACCCCCGACGAACGCGAGTCCCCTGTGCACGTGTGGGCCTCGGACCCGGCCGGTGCCCTGGCGGGCGGCCTGGTCGGCCACACCTGGACGACCTGGCTGCACGTGACGTACCTGTGGGTCGACGAACGCCACCGGGGAGCGGGCCTCGGCACCCTCCTCCTGTCCACGGCGGAACGCATCGCCGCCGACCGGCGCGGCTGCCGCTCCTCCCGCGTGGAGACCTGGGACTTCCAGGCCCCGGAGTTCTACCGGCGCAACGGCTACGAGGTGGTCTGCGCCCTCCCCGACTACCCTCCGGGCATCACGGAGTACACCCTGACCAAGCCCCTGGAACCGGCCACCGGAACCCGCCGGACCCGCCGAAGGTGACATCGCCCCGCCACCACATCACGCCCTTCGGTGCCCGGGCACTTCTCCCGTCGCACGGCACGGTGCGTCCGGTGCTCAACGGAGCCGTCGTGCCCCCGCCGAAGGCACCGCCTCGAAGATCCGGGGGGTCGTGAAGCCGACCGTCGTGAAGGTTTTCCGTATCGCCTCGGTGATGGGGGCCGTGTCCGCCGCCTCGGCCAGGACGATGGCGGAGCCGCCGAAGCCGCCGCCGGTCATGCGGGCGCCGAGGGCGCCGGAGGCGAGGGCCGTGTCGACGACCAGGTCGAGTTCGGGGCAGGAGACGCGGAAGTCGTCCCGGAGGGAGGAGTGGCCGGCGGTGAGGACCGGGCCGATGGCGCGGGTGTCGCCGGACTCCAGCAGGGCGATCACCCGTTCCACCCGTTCGTTCTCGGTCACGACATGGCGGACCAGGCGGCGGACCTCCTCCTCGTCGCCCAGCCGGTCCAGTGCCGCGTCCAGGTCCGCGGGGGCCACGTCGCGCAGGGCGTCGACGCCCAGCAGGGCGGCACCCTTCTCGCAGCCTGCCCGGCGTCTGCCGTACTCGCCCTCGCTGTGGCTGTGCTTGACCTGGGTGTCGACGACCAGCAGGCGCATGCCCTCGGCGGCCAGGTCGAAGGGTATCTGCCGCTGGGAGAGGTCGCGGGTGTCGAGGAACAGGGCGTGGCCGCTCTCGCAGCAGGCGGACGCCGTCTGGTCCATGACACCGACGGGGGCACCGACGTAGACGTTCTCCGCGCGCTGGCACAGGCGGGCCGACTGCCAGCCGCGCAGGCCCAGTTCGTACAGGTCGTTCAGGGCCAGGGCGACGACGATCTCCAGGGCCGCCGAGGAGGACAGGCCGGCGCCGGCCGGGACCGTGGAGGCGAGGTGGATGTCCGCGCCGGTCACCGCGTGGCCGGCCTCGCGCAGGGCCCATACGACGCCCGCCGGGTAGGCGGTCCAGTCCCTGTCCGTACCGGGGGCGAGGGAGTCCACCGTCAGTTCCACGACGGGCGCGTCCACGTCCGCGGAGTGCAGGCGCAGGACGCCGTCGTCGCGCCGGGAGACCGCCGCGACCGCGGTGTGCGGCAGGGCGAACGGCATGACGAAGCCGTCGTTGTAGTCGGTGTGCTCGCCGATGAGGTTGACCCGGCCCGGCGCCGCCCAGACGCCGTGCGGTGCGGCTCCGTACAGTTCCCGGAACCGCTCGCCGGCCGCTCTCGCGGTCGTCTCGTCGGCGTCGGACTCGCTCATACCCTGCCCCTGACCCTTCGTCACGTACTGCTGAACGCCTTGCCCGTGTGCCGCTGCGCGAACTCCCACGCGTCCGCGACGATGCCCTTGAGGTCGGCGCGGGACGGCTTCCAGCCCAGTCTCTCGCGGGCCGTGGCGGCCGACGCCACCAGGACCGCCGGGTCGCCGCCCCGGCGGGGGGCCACGACCTCGGGGATCGGGTGTCCCGTGACCTGACGGGCCGTCTCGACGACCTCGCGGACGGAGAAGCCGTTGCCGTTGCCGAGGTTGCAGATCAGGTGTGCGCCCGGGGCCGCCGCCTTCAGCGCCAGCAGGTGCGCCTCGGCCAGGTCGGCGACGTGGATGTAGTCGCGTACGCAGGTGCCGTCCGGCGTCGGGTAGTCGTCGCCGTAGACGCTGATCGCCTCGCGCCGGCCCTGGGCGACCTGGAGGACGAGCGGGATCAGGTGGGACTCGGGGTCGTGCCGCTCGCCGAAGCGGCCGTACGCGCCGGCCACGTTGAAGTAGCGCAGCGAGACCGCGCCCAGGCCGTGCGCCGCCGCCTCACCGGTGATCATGTGGTCGACGGCGAGCTTGGAGGCGCCGTAGGGGTTGGTGGGCCGGGTCGGGGCGGATTCGAGGATCGGGACCTGTTCAGGCTCGCCGTAGGTCGCCGCGGTGGAGGAGAAGACCAGTCGGCGCACGCCCGCCGAACGCATCGCGTCCAGCAGCGCCATGGTGCCGCCGACGTTGTTCTCCCAGTACTTCTCGGGCCGCACCACCGACTCGCCGACCTGGGAGAACGCGGCGAAGTGCAGGACACCGTCGAAGGAGGGGTCCAGCCAGGTGGCGGCGGAGCGGATGTCACCCTCGATGAGGGACGCACCGGCCGGGACGGCCTCGCGCAGTCCGGTGGAGAGGTCGTCGAGGACGACGACCTCGTGGCCGGCTTCCAGCAGATGCTGGGCCACGACACTTCCGACATAGCCCGCACCACCGGTGACCAGGTATTTCCCGCTCATGGACTCGCTACCTCCCGCAGTCGCTCGGCCGCGCGTTCCGGCGGCACGTCGTTGATGAACACGTTCATACCGGACTCGGAACCCGCGAGGAACTTCAGCTTGCCGGGTGTACGGCGAATGGTGAAAAGCTCGAGGTGGAGCGCGAAGTCGTCGCGCGTGACCCCGCCGAACTCCGCCGGCGTGCCGAACGGGGCCTGGTGCCAGGCCGCGATGTACGGTGTCGGGGTCTCGCCCTCCCCGTCGAAGATCCGGTCGAACCGCCGCAGCAGTTCCAGGTAGAGCCGGGGAAACTCCGTGCGTGCCGCCTCGTCGAGCCCGAGCAGGTCGGGCACCCTGCGCTTCGGGTACAGGTGGACCTCGTAGGGCCAGTGCGCCGCGTACGGCACGAAGGCGGCCCAGTGTTCACCCTCCAGGACGACCCGCTCGCCCGCGAGCTCCTCCGCCAGGACGGCGTCGAACAGATTTCCCCCTCCGGTCGCCTCCTTGTGTGCGGCCACCTGACGCAGCATCAGGGCGGTGCGGGGGGTGGTGAACGGGTAGGCGTAGATCTGCCCGTGCGGGTGCTGGAGGGTGACGCCGATCTCGGCTCCCCGGTTCTCGAAGCAGAACACCTGCTCGACGGAGGGCAGGTGGGACAGCTCCGACGTCCTGTCCGTCCAGGCGTCCAGGACCAGCCGGGCCTGCCGCTCGCTCAGGTCGGCGAAGGAGGCGTCGTGGTCGGAGGTGAAGCAGACGACCTCGCAGCGACCCAGGGCGCCGGCCAGTGAGGGGAAGCGGTTCTCGAAGACCACGACGTCGTACGAGGAGTCCGGGACCTCGCTGAGCCGGTCGCCCTCGGAGGGGCACAGGGGGCATTCGTCGGCCGGGGGGTGGTAGGTGCGGCCCTGGCGGTGGGAGGCGACGGCGACACGGTCGCCGAGCAGCGGGTCGCGGCGGATCTCGGACGTCGTGACGGTGGCGGCCAGTGGGCGGCGGTCGGCCGCGTCGCGCACGGTGTCGTCGCGCAGGTCGTAGTAGATGAGTTCGCGACCGTCGGCCAGCCGGGTCGAGGTCTTCTTCACTCCGGACGCTCCATTCGAGCCGTTCACCGCACTGCTCTCCGCACAGCGCCGTTTCCTGCACAGCACTGCTTCCACACTCTTCCAACAGAACTCAACACACCAAAACACAACACACCACAGCCGTCAATGTCACCCTCGCGGGCATCCCCCGCCGGAGGAACAGGAAAAGCAGAGGTGGGGGTGCCCGGCACCGCGGACACCCCCACCTCTGCTCCCTGCTCCTACTGCCCGGAGTGCGCCGACCCCCGCACCGGCCCCACCCGGTCCAGCAGTCCCGTCCGGGCCGCCAGTGCCGCCGCCTCCAGCCTGGAGCCCACACCCAGCTTCATCAGCACGCGCTGCACATGCGTCCGCGCCGTGGACGGCGCTATGCCCATGCCCGCCGCGATCAGCCGGGTGTCCTCACCGTCGGCCACCCGGACCAGGACCTCCACCTCGCGCGGGGTCAGCATCCGCAGCAGCCGCTGCCCCTCGTCGTCCGGTTGCGCCGCCGGATTCAACAGATCGCCGAACGCCCCCTGCAGCAACTGCGGCGCCACCGCGGCCTCCCCCGCCCGCGCCTTCATGATCGCCCGTTCCACGCCCTCGATGCGTTCGTCGTGCCGCACATAGCCGGACGCCCCCGCCGCGAACGCCGCCGCGATCCCGCGGGGGCTGGGCACCGGGCCCAGCACCAGCACCGCCACCTGCGGCCGCTCCCGCTTGATCTTCACCACCGGATCGAAGATGCCGGGCTCCGCCGGTGCCGCCGTCCCCAGCAGGCACACCTCCGGCGCCCTGCTGATCACCAGATCCGCCGCCCCCGCCACCGGTGCCGCCGCGGCCAGCACCCGGTGTCCCCGCAGCTTCAACGCCGAGGCCAGCGCCTCGGCGAGCAGCCGGTGGTCGTCGACCACCATCAACCGCACACCCATGTATCAACCCCCCCATACCGCGAGCGCACCCCCGTGCGCCGCCTCCCCGTCCGGTCCCGGAAGCTACACGCTTGTTCGACGTCGCGCTCCCCCTACCGGCGAGAATCGCCCCGGATCACCGAAATTCTCGCATTCGGTGGCGATGGGCACCCGATGAGCGGTACGCGTACGGCCCCGCCCCCTGGAATCCACCGAGCAGGGGGCGGGGCCGTACGAACGGGTCGGCGGAGCGGTCAGCCGCCGGTACCGAAGGCGATCGCCAGGTACTCCTCCCGCCCCGAAGCGAAATCGCTGGCGTACACCTTCGACATGTACAGGCGTCCCTGCGAGAACAGCACCTCGGAGCTCCTGGGCGACATCCCCGTCTCCACGTCCCGCACCGCTTCCGTCGCCGGGTTCTCCAGCAGTTTGGTCTGCTTGAAGGTGCCGCCGTCGATGCTCACGATCTGCCCGCCCTTGTCGTAGGGCGGCTGCTTGTACGCCAGGAGGTTCCCGCCGTCCATGCGCAGCGGGGTGATCGTGTAGCCGTCGCCGGCGTCGGCGCGCTGGCCGGTCTGCTTGCCGGTGGCCAGGTCGAAGGCGACGACCTCGTTGGTCCTGGTGTACTCGCCCGTGCCCTCGTGTTCCTCGGTCGGGATGTACAGCCGGTCGTTGCCGACCGCCAGCCCCCTGCACTCCTCGATCCTGGTGATGCCGTCGCAGCGGGCCGCGAACTCCTCACCGGGCGCCGAGATGCGGCTCCGCAGCTCGCCGGTCTTGTTGTCGATGGAGAAGAAGTCCGAGATGCCGCTGCCGTCACCGGCGGAGTCACCGACGTCGGCGGCCACGACCAGCGGGTCGGTGGACACGACCGCGGCGTACTCGATGCCCTCGGTCATCCTGTACTCGGAGATCACCTTGCCGGACTTCGGGTCGATGGTCTGGATGTGCAGCTGGCGCTGGTCGTACGAACCGCACTTGCGCACCGCGACCAGCTTCGGCCCGCCGCCGTACCCGGAGTCGTAGCAGGAGTCGGACGTCTTGGGCGACCACAGGAGCTTGCCGGAGGTGATGTCCCAGGCGGCGCCGCCACTGGTGCTGGCCGCCGCGACGGTGTCCCCGCTGACGGTGACGTTGTTGAAACCGATCTCCTGGGTGCCGGACTTGGCCGTCTCGGACCACAGCTTCTCACCCGTGGCGAGGTCGAAGGCCGCGACCTGCGTGCACCGCTGCGGATCGTTCTTGGTCGGCATCTTCGGCTTGTAGACGATCGCCGTCCTGCCGTCCTCGGTCACGTGGTCGCTGGCCTCGCACACCGGTCCGGGCAGGTCGAGCGTCCACACCTTGCTGCCCTTGACGGCGTCGTAGCCGACGACCTCGGCGACGCCGCTCTTGGCGTACACCGTGTCGGTCAGCCAGGAACCGGAGACGCCGACGCTCGAGCTGTCCTTCGGGGACTTCGGCGACGGGACCTGGAAGAGGACCTTGGCGGCGGGGTCGGCCGGAACCTTCTCCTTGCCGCCGGCGGCGGTGCCGCCGCCGTTCTCGTCGTCCTTCTCGCCGCCCCCGGTGCCGCCCGAGTCGGCGGTGGTCTCCTTGTCGCCGCCGGAGGAGGACGAGGACGAGTACCAGACGCCGGCGCCGACGATCAGGGCGATGGCCACGACCGCCGAGACGATGATGGCCAGCTGTGCGTTGATCTTCCGCCCGCCGCCGGACCCGACGCCGTCGCCAGGGTGTGGCTGCATCGGCACGGTCGGGTGCGGATGGCCGTAACCGGGCTGGCCGTACGGCTGCTGCGGGTGTCCGTACGCACCTGGCTGGCCGTACGGCTGCTGCGGTTGGCCGTACGGGCCCGGCTGGCCCGGGTAGCCGTAACCGGCCGGGGGCTGCTGCGGGTAGCCGTACCCGGGCGGCGGCGTCGGGCCCGTCGGCGTGGGCGGGGCCTGCGGGACGGCCTGCGGCGACTGCTGCGGGGCCTGCGGGGCCTGCGGGGCCTGCGGGGCCTGCGGGGCCTGCGGGTAGCCGTACCCCGGCTCCGGGGCCTTGGTGAGATCCGGCCCGCCCGGGGCGGACGGCGGCTGCTGGGCCGGCGGCTGCGACGGCTCGGTCGGCGGACCGAAGCCCGGCGGCGGAGCCGGCGTGGCCGGCTGCTCGGGCTGCCGCGGGGGCTGGTTGGGCGGCTGGGGCGGCTGCGTCATGACGTGTAGACCTCGAAGGAAACGAAGAACTCGAAGAACTCGAAGGAGGGGAAGGACGGCGGGGAAGTGGCCGGACGGAGCGAGGGCGCCGACCGTACCCGGCCGACGCGCCTCACCCCTGCTGCGCGCCTCACTTGCCGTAGGCGAGCATCAGCTTCTCCTTCGAATCGTCGTTGCCGGACAGCCGGGTCGTCGAGATGTAGAAACGGCCGTCGACCCAGTCGATCGCCTTGCTGAAGAAACCGTTCTCGATCCTCGCGACGCCCTGCGGGTTCTGCATCAGCGTGACCGGCTCGTGGCTGCTGCCGGTGGTCGGGACGGACACGACCCGGCCGCCCGCGTCGTACGACGGCTCCACGTAGGCGATGAGCTTGCCGCCCTCGACCTTCATGGGCACCATCGAGTCCGCCGCGGGGGACTTCACCCGCCACTTCTCCTTGCCGGTGGCGAGGCTGATCGCGACGATCTCGTTGGCCCCGGTGGTCGCCTTGGTGGGCAGGTAGAGGGTGTCCGCGTCGGCGGCGACGCCCGCGCAGCCCTGGAGGTCACGGGCGAGGATGGCCCAGCCGCACTCGGCGGCGAAGTCCTCGTCGACGGCGACCTGGGAGCGGATCGAGCCGTCGGCGCCGAGCGTGGAGATGTTCCACGCCTTCTCGTCCTTGTTGGTGCTGTAAACGACCAGCGGGTCGACGGAGTAGGCGCGCTCGACGCGCCAGCCCTTGCCGAACTTCCGGGTCCACTTCACCTTGCCGGTCTTCGGGTCGAGCTCCTGGACCTCGTCGCGCTCGTTGTCGCCGCCGGCGCCGCAGGAGGCGACCTGGATCAGCCGCTCGCCACCCGCGAAAGCGGCGGGGAAGCAGGCGTCGCCGTACTTCTTCTTGTCGTACATCTTGTCGCCGGAGGTGACGTCGAAGGCCGTGCCGGACTGCGAGCGGCCCACCATCAGCGTGTTGCCGCTGAGGGTCATCTCGATGGAGATCGCGGAGTCGAACAGCCCGCCGTCCTCGACCTTCTGCGTCCAGCCCTTCTCGCCGGTGTCGAGGTCGACGAGCTGGAGCTGGTTGCACTTGGCCCGGTCGCTGCTGCCGCTCATGTAAGCGACGACGACCTTGTCGTCGGACGTCTTCTCCGGGGTGACCGCGCAGATCTCCTGGGGGAAGGTGAGGGGCTCCCAGGTCGGCTTGCCGTCGGCGACGTTGTAGGCGGAGAGCTCCCTGTAGGCCGCCTTCACCACCGTCCTGTCGGTGATCCACATGCCGGGGGCGTCGGCTCCGGAACGGGGCGCGTCGGGCGCCTCCTTGTACCAGAGCACCTTGGACTCGCCGGACTTGCGGCCCTCGTTGAGGTCCTCCGGGTCCGAGCCGCCGTCGCCGCTGCCGTCGCCCGGGTCGACCGGGGCGCCGGAGGCGTCGGGCTTCGGGTCGTCGCTCTTCTGGGCGACCGGCTTCTCGTCCTGCTTCCCGTCGTCGCCGGAGACCGCCCACACGGTGCCGCCGACCACCAGCAGCGCCGCCACCACCGCGGCACCGATGATCATGGCGGGCTTGCCCTTGAAGGGGTTGCGGGAACCGGGCCCCGGCTGCGGGGCGCCGGGCGCGCCCGGATACTGCGGCTGCGGGTAGCCGTAGCCCGGCTGCCCGTACGGGCCGGGCTGCTGCGGCCGGCCGTAGGGCCCGGAAGCGTACGGGCCGGAGGCGTACGGCCCCGGCTGCTGGTTGTACGGCCCCGGCTGCTGGGGCGGAGTCTGCTGCGGGTAGCCGTACCCCGGCTGCGGCGGCACACCGGACGGCGGACCCTGCGGGGGCGGCGGGGTCTGGGGCGGGCCCTGCGGGGGCGGCGGGGTCGGAGCCCCGAAGCCGCCACCCGAGACGGACGGATCCTGTGGTGCTCCGAAGCCGCCCTGCGGCGGCTGGTCGGGCGGCTGAGCCATCAGCGCGTTCCCCCTTGCTCACTGATTTTTTAGCCACACCCTGAGGTACGTGGTGCTCCCAGAGTCGTCTTGAGGTGGTCCTTACAGTTCTCAGACGGGGTCTTTCTATCACCCGGCACCGACGGGCACCGGGCCGCATCCACCCCTGTTCCCAAGGGAGGACCGGCCTGTGATGACCTCGTTACGCGCCCCCGCGCGCCTCCACACGCCCTTCACGCAACGCGCGCCCCGCGCACGGACCTGTGCGCGGGGCGCTGCGGGGCGGTACGGACTCCGGTGCGGGCGTCAGGCGTCCTCGGCGAGTTCCAGCCACCGCGTCTCCAGCGCCTCGCGCTGGCCGGCCGTCTCGCGCAGCTCCGCGTCGAGTCCGGCCACCTTCGCGAAGTCGGTGGCGTGCTCGGCGATGGCGGCGTGCAGCGTGGACTCCTTCTCGGAAAGCTTGTCCAGCTGCCGCTCGATCTTCTGCAGTTCCTTCTTGGCGGCGCGCACGTCGGCGGCGCTCTTCTCGGGGACGTTTGGAGCCGGCTTCGCCGCGGGACCGGTGGCGGCGGCCGCAGCGACTTCTTCCATCCGCTTGCGCCGCTCCAGGTACTCGTCGATGCCGCGCGGCAGCATCCGCAGGGTGCCGTCGCCGAGCAGGGCGAACACCCGGTCGGTGGTGCGCTCGACGAAGAACCGGTCGTGGGAGATGACGATCATCGAGCCGGGCCAGCCGTCGAGGACGTCCTCGAGCTGGGTGAGGGTCTCGATGTCGAGGTCGTTGGTGGGCTCGTCGAGGAAGAGGACGTTGGGTTCGTCCATGAGCAGCCGCAGCAGCTGGAGCCGCCGCCGCTCACCGCCGGACAGGTCGCCGACCGGTGTCCACTGCTTGTCCTTGTTGAAGCCGAACGTCTCGCACAGCTGCCCGGCGGTCATCTCCCGCCCCTTGCCGAGGTCGACGCGCTCCCGCACCGCCTGTACGGCCTGGAGCACCCGCCAGGTGGGGTCGAGCTCGGCGACCTCCTGGGAGAGGTAGGCGAGCCTGACCGTCTTGCCGACGCGGACCCGGCCCGCCGCGGGCTGCACCTCGCCCTCGCTCCGGGCCGCTTCCGCCAGCGCCCGCAGCAGGGACGTCTTCCCCGCGCCGTTGACCCCGACGAGACCGACACGGTCCCCGGGACCGAGCTGCCAGGTGACGTGCTTGAGCAGCACCTTGGGCCCGGCCTGGACGGTGACGTCCTCCAGGTCGAACACCGTCTTGCCGAGCCGCGAGGAGGCGAACTTCATCAGCTCACTGCTGTCGCGCGGCGGCGGCACGTCCTTGATGAGCTCGTTGGCGGCCTCCACGCGGAAGCGCGGCTTGGACGTCCGCGCGGGCGCCCCGCGGCGCAGCCAGGCCAGCTCCTTGCGGACCAGGTTCTGCCGCTTGGTCTCCTCGGTGGCGGCGATGCGCTCGCGTTCGGCGCGGGCGAAGACGTAGTCGGAGTAGCCGCCCTCGTACTCGTACACGGCACCGCGCTGCACGTCCCACATGCGGGTGCAGACCTGGTCGAGGAACCAGCGGTCGTGGGTGACGCAGACGAGCGCGGAGCGCCGCTCCCGCAGGTGCCGGGCGAGCCAGGCGATGCCCTCGACGTCGAGGTGGTTGGTGGGCTCGTCGAGGACGATCAGGTCCTGTTCCTCGATGAGCAGCTTGGCGAGCGCGATCCGGCGCCGCTCGCCACCGGACAGCGGTCCGATGACGGTGTCCAGGCCCTTGGGGAACCCGGGCAGGTCCAGCCCGCCGAACAGCCCGGTCAGCACGTCGCGGACCTTGGCGTTGCCCGCCCACTCGTGGTCGGCCATGTCGCCGATGACCTCGTGCCGGACGGTGGCGGCGGGGTCGAGGGAGTCGTGCTGGGTGAGCACGCCGAGACGGAGACCGCCGGAGTGCGTGACCCGCCCGGTGTCCGCCTCCTCCAGCCTGGCGAGCATCCGGATGAGGGTGGTCTTGCCGTCGCCGTTGCGCCCGACGACACCGATGCGGTCCCCCTCCGAGACGCCGAGGGAGATGCCGTCGAGGAGGGCACGGGTGCCGTACACCTTGCTGACGTTCTCGACATTGACCAGATTGACGGCCATTTCTCTCCTGCCTGGGGGTTCGATCAGCTTTCCAGCGTAGGGCGTCCCCGGGGGCGGTCGGGGCGCGAGGGGGCGGTCACCCTTTGTGATGACGTGATCGGAAACAGGCGGCTACCTTGGAGGGCAGGCAGCAGGATCTCGTCCATGGGAGGAACCATGACCGCCGAGTCCGTAGAGCACCGCCGTCACTGGCCGGTGCCGCCCGTGGACGGTTACACCGTGGACGACCTGTTCACCCTGCCGGATCTCCCGCCGCACACTGAGCTGATCGACGGGAGCCTGGTTTTCGTGAGTCCGCAGCGACGCTTCCATTTCCTTGTGATCGACCTGTTGGTCAACGGGCTGCGCAGCTCTCTCGGCCCGGAGTTCAGTGTCGAGCGGGAGATGACCGTCATCCTTGACGAGCGCAACGGCCCCGAACCCGATGTCAGCGTGGTTCGAGCCGACGCGGTCACAGGACTGGACCAGACCAAGTTTCGGGCCAAGGACGTCCTGCTCGCCGTGGAGGTCGTCTCCCCCGACTCGGAATCCCGCGACCGTACGACCAAACCGCACAAGTACGCCACTGCGGGAATCCCGAACTACTGGCGTGTCGAACAGGACGGGACCACCGGCCGACCCCTCATCCATGTCTACGAGCTCGACCCCATGACGCGGTCCTACGTGCACATGGGTATGCAGCGCGACCGGATCAAGGTCGACAAACCTTCCGCCATCGCCATCGACCTGGGCACGGTCGAAAAGCGGCCCTGAGTCCCTCAGACGACCGTCGCCCCCGGCACCGGCCCAGCCGCCGTACGCACCGTCCGACAGGTGCCGGAGGCCCCCAGCGCGTCCGCGATCGCCTCCGCCGCTTCCGCGTCCCGGGCGAGGAACGCCGTGGTCGGCCCCGAGCCCGAGACCAGCGAAGCCAGTGCCCCGGCCGCACGTCCCGCCGCCAGCGTGTCCGCCAGCTCCGGGAACAGCGACAGCGCCGCCGGCTGGAGGTCGTTGGAGACCGTGGCGGCGAGCGCGTCCGGATCGCCCTTGGCGAGCGCGTCCAGCAGGTCCTGCGAGGCCACCGGCTCGGGGATGTCCCGGCCCTCCGCCAGCCGGTCGAACTCCCGGAAGACCGCCGGGGTCGACAGCCCGCGCCCGGCCATCGCGAACACCCAGTGGAAGGTGCCGCCCACCTCCAGCTCGGTCAGCCTCTCGCCCCGCCCGGTGCCCAGCGCCGCCCCGCCGACCAGCGCGAACGGCACGTCGCTGCCCAGCTCGGCGCAGATGTCGAGCAGTTCCGCCCTCGAGGCGCCGGTCCCCCACAGCGCGTCACAGGCCAGCAGCGCGCCCGCGCCGTCCGCGCTGCCGCCCGCCATGCCGCCGGCGACGGGGATGTCCTTGGCGATGTGGAGGTGCACGTCGGCGTCCCGGCCGTACCGCCCGGCGAGCGCGAGGGCCGCGCGGGCGGCGAGGTTCGTACGGTCCAGGGGCACCTCGGCGGCGTCCGGGCCGGCGCAGGTGACGCGCAGCCCGTCCGACGACGGGGTCACGGTGATCTCGTCGTGGAGGCCGACCGCGAGGAAGACGTTGGCCAGCTCGTGGAAGCCGTCGGGGCGGGCCGCGCCGACCGCGAGCTGGACGTTGACCTTGGCGGGCACGCGGACGGTGACGCTCACGCGGCGGACTCCTCGGACTGCTTGGGCTGCTCGGGCTGCTTGTGTTCGGCGATGCGCGCGAACTCCTCGACGGTCAGGGACTCGCCGCGCGCCTGCGGGGACACCCCGGCGGCGACGAGGGCGGTCTCGGCCGCCGCCGCCGAGCCGGCCCAGCCGGCGAGGGCCGCCCGCAGGGTCTTGCGGCGCTGGGCGAAGGCCGCGTCGACGACGGCGAAGACCTCGCGCCGGGAGGCGGTGGTCCTCAGCGGCTCGCTCCGGCGGACGAGGGAGACCAGCCCGCTGTCGACGTTGGGAGCAGGCCAGAACACGTTCCGCCCGATGGCACCGGCCCGCTTGACCTCCGCGTACCAGTTGGCCTTGACCGAGGGCACGCCGTACACCTTCGAACCGGGCGCGGCGGCGAGCCGGTCGGCGACCTCCGACTGGACCATGACGAGGGTGCGCTCGATGCTCGGGAAGGTCTCCAGCATGTGCAGCAGCACCGGGACGGCCACGTTGTAGGGCAGGTTGGCGACCAGCGCGGTCGGGGCGGGGCCGGGCAGCTCGGTGACGTGCATCGCGTCGGAGTGGACCAGCGCGAACCGCTCGGCGCGCTCCGGCGTGCGGGCCGCGACGGTCGCGGGCAGCGCGGCGGCCAGCACGTCGTCGATCTCGACGGCGGTGACCCGGTCGGCGGCCTCCAGCAGCCCCAGGGTGAGCGAGCCGAGCCCCGGGCCGACCTCGACGACCACGTCGTCGGGGCGGACCTCGGCGGTGCGGACGATCCGGCGGACCGTGTTCGCGTCGATCACGAAGTTCTGGCCGCGCTGCTTGGTGGGCCGCACGCCGAGGGCGGTCGCGAGCTCGCGGACGTCGGCGGGGCCCAGGAGGGCGTCGGGGGTGGGGCTGGTCACGGGACAAGGGTACGGGGCGCGGGCACCCCGCAGGTCACGCCTGTGGATAACCGAAAGCACGGGCCGTGTTCGCCGCGAGCGCGGTGGCGAGGGCGTCCTCGTCGACACCGCGTACGGCCGCCATGGCACGCACCGTGACCGGCACCAGGTACGGGGCGTTGGGCCGGCCGCGGTAGGGCGCCGGCGTCAGGAAGGGGGCGTCGGTCTCCACCAGGATCAGCTCCGGCGGGGCCACGGCGAGCGCGTCGCGCAGGTTCTGGGCGTTCTTGAAGGTGACGTTGCCGGCGAACGACATGAAGTACCCGGCGCGGGCGCAGATCTCCGCCATCTCGGCGTCGCCCGAGTAGCAGTGGAAGACGGTGCGCTCCGGTGCGCCCTCCTCCTTGAGGACGCGCAGCACGTCGGCGTGGGCGTCGCGGTCGTGGATCACCAGGGCCTTTCCGTGCCGTTTGGCGATCTCGATGTGGGCGCGGAAGGACCGCTCCTGCGCCTCCTTGCCCTCCGGCCCGGTGCGGAAGTAGTCCAGTCCGGTCTCGCCGACGCCCTTGACCTGGGGCAGCGCGGCCAGCCGGTCGATCTCGGCGAGCGCCTCGTCCAGCGCGGCGTCCCCGCCCGGCTCCCGCGCCCCCTGCCGCGACCAGCCGTCGGGATCGCCGAGCACGATGCGCGGGGCCTCGTTCGGGTGCAGTGCGACCGTCGCGTGGACGGCGTCGTACGCCGCCGCCGTCTCCGCCGCCCACCGGGACCCCTCGATGTCGCAGCCGACCTGCACCACCGTCGTCACGCCCACCGACGCGGCCTTGGCGAGCCCTTCCTCCACCGTGCCGGACTGCATGTCGAGGTGGGTGTGCGCATCCGCGACCGGTACCCGCAGGGGCTCCGGGAGCGGCGGGGCGGCGTTCTTGTCGGGGGTGTTCGAAGGCATGCCCCGATCCTACGGATCGCGCGGAAGGGGCCTTCCCCACCACGGGGGCACCTGCTCGTCAGCCCGCCCTGTGGAAGGAGGGCAGCAGGTCGGACAGGCGCCAGTGGTGACCGTGGTGCTCACGGTGTCCATGGTGCTCACGGTGCTCCCTGTGGGCCGCGCTCCGTGCGGAGGCGACCCGGCCGGGCCGCATGATCCGTACGACGTGGCCGTCACAGTTGAGGCACGTCGGACGGCTCAGCGGGGAGGGCACGACCCGGCCGTCCGCCACGTAGCGCACGACGTCATGGCCGTCGGTGTCCTCGTGGTGCTCTATCTCGTACGACTGCTCCCAGCCGTACCCGCAGCGCATGCAGGCGAACGAGTACGACTCCCTGACGACGCCGTCGGCGCGGTGTCCGGCCCGTCCTGCGATCTCGGTCATCCTGACTCCTGTCGGTCCACGGCGGGCACGGGCCGGTGCGGCCCGTGCCTCCCTCCAGTGGACTCCTCAGGAGACGCGAAAGCAGTAGGGGCGGCGGAGTATTGGCGCCGTTTTAAGGGTTTCGTTGCCGAAGGCTCCCAAGCGCTCGACCGACGTCCCGAGCCGTCTCCGCCCCGCTCACCCCGCGGGGTGTTTCGCCGCCACCACCGCGTCGAAGACCTCCCGCTTGGGCACCCCCGCCTCCACCGCGACCGCCGCGATCGCCTCCTTGCGCCGCTCCCCCGCCTCCTCCCGCACGCGCACCCTGCGCGCCAGCTCGGCGGCGTCCACCTGCTCGGCGCCCCGGTCCGGCGCGCCCTCGACCACGACGGTGATCTCCCCGCGCACCCCCTCGGCCGCCCACTCGGCCAGCTCGGCGAGCGAGCCCCGCCTGACCTCCTCGTACGTCTTGGTCAGCTCGCGGCAGACGGCGGCCCGGCGCTCCGCGCCGAACACCTCGGCCATCGCGGCGAGCGTGTCGTCGAGCCGGTGCGGGGACTCGAAGTAGACGAGGGTGCGCCGTTCCCCGGCCACCTCCCGCAGCCGCCCGAGCCGCTCCCCGGCCTTGCGGGGCGGGAAGCCCTCGAAGCAGAACCGGTCGACGGGCAGCCCGGACAGGGCGAGCGCGGTGAGCACGGCGGACGGTCCGGGCACCGCGGTGACCTTGATGTCCCGCTCGACGGCGGCCGCGACCAGCCGGTACCCGGGGTCGGACACGGAGGGCATCCCGGCGTCCGTCACCAGCAGCACGCGCGCGCCACCGGCCAGTTCCTCGACCAGTTCGGGCGTACGGGCGGACTCGTTGCCCTCGAAGTACGACACCACCCGGCCCCTGGGGGTGACGCCGAGCGCCTGGGCCAGCCGCCGCAGCCGCCGGGTGTCCTCGGCGGCGACGACGTCGGCGCCGGCCAGCTCCTCGGCGAGCCGGGGCGGGGCGTCGGAGACGTCGCCGATGGGGGTGCCTGCGAGTACGAGGGTTCCGGTCACTCCCCCATCCTCCCAGGGCCGGACGGGCCGGAGGTCCCGGGCGGACCGGCCTCGTCCGGAACCGGGCATACCACCCATGCGCGGGACTCCCGCAGCGCCGTTCCCTACGATGGCGCGGTGACCAGTACCGCGTCCTCCACGGACACCCGGCAGGACCAGTCGCCGCAGGAGCGGCAACCGTCGTGGCAGCAGCGGCTGCGCCGCTTCGGCCACCCGGCGGCGGGGACCGGAGGCGGTGCCTGCGAGGTTCCCGACATCCGTGACCGCCTGGTCCCGCCGTACACCGAGCCGTCCGGCAGACTGTGGAACACGCTCGGGGTGCCGCCGGTGCTCGCCGACCGGATCACCCGCTGGTCGGCGTGGGGCGGCCCGCTGCTGGTCACCCTGTTCGCGGGAGTGCTGCGGTTCTGGAACCTGGGCAGCCCCAGGGCGGTGATATTCGACGAGACGTACTACGCCAAGGACGCGTGGGCGCTCGTCCACCGCGGCTTCGAGGTCAACTGGGACAAGAACGCCAACGACCTGATCCTCTCCAGGGGCGGTGACGTCCCCGTCCCGATCGAAGCGGCGTACGTCGTGCATCCGCCGGTCGGCAAGTACGTCATCGGGCTGGGCGAGCTGATGTTCGGGTTCGACCCGTTCGGCTGGCGGTTCATGACGGCCCTGCTCGGGACGCTCTCCGTCCTGATGCTGTGCCGCATCGGCCGGCGCCTGTTCCGTTCCACGTTCTTGGGCTGCCTCGCGGGCGCGCTGATGGCGGTGGACGGGCTGCACTTCGTGATGAGCCGCACCGCGCTGCTCGACGGGGTGCTGATGTTCTTCGTGCTCGCGGCCTTCGGGTGCCTGCTCGTCGACCGGGACCGGGCCAGGGCGCGGCTCGCCGCCGCGCTGCCCGTGGGCCCCGACGGCCGGACCCCGCCGGACCCGGACATCGCCGAGAACACCCGGCTGGGCCTGCGGCCCTGGCGGCTGGCGGCGGGGCTGGTGCTGGGCCTGGCGTTCGCCACGAAGTGGAACGGGCTGTACGTCATGGCCGCGCTCTGCGTGATGGCGGTGCTGTGGGACGTCGGCGCGCGCCGGACCGCCGGTGCCCACCGCCCCTACCGGGCGGTGCTGCGGCGCGACCTGGGCTGGGCGTTCCTCTCCACCGTCCCGGTCGCGCTCGCGACGTACGTCGCCTCGTGGCTCGGCTGGTTCCTCTCCGCGGACGACGGCAGCGGCGGCTACTACCGCGACTGGGCGGTGACCGACGGCAAGGGCAGCAGCTGGTCCTGGCTGTTCCCCGACTGGTGGCGCAGCTTCTGGCACTACGAGAACCAGGTGTACGACTTCCACGTCGGCCTGTCCTCGCCGCACACCTACGAGTCGAACCCGTGGAGCTGGATCGTCACCGGCCGCCCGGTCTCCTACTTCTACGAGTCCCCGGCGCCCGGCACGGACGGCTGCCCGGCCGACGCGGGCGAGAAGTGCGCCCGTGAGGTGCTGGCCCTGGGCACGCCCATGCTGTGGTGGGTGGCCTGCTTCGCGCTCCTCTACGTCCTGTGGCGCTGGTTCTTCCGCCGTGACTGGCGGGCGGGCGCCATCGCCTGCGGCGTCGCGGCCGGCTACCTGCCGTGGTTCCTGTACCAGGAGCGCACGATCTTCTTCTTCTACTCCATCGTCTTCCTCCCGTTCCTGTGCCTGGCGGTGGCGATGCTCCTGGGCGCGCTCGTCGGCCCGCCCCGCTCCAGCGACACCCGCAGGGTCGCGGGCGCAACGGCGGCAGGCGTCCTGGTCCTCCTGATCGCCTGGAACTTCATCTACTTCTGGCCCATCTACACCGGCACCTCCATCCCCATCGACGACTGGCGCTCCCGGATGTGGCTGGACACCTGGGTCTGACCGGGCGGACGCACCACGACGACCACGGCGAACGTTCAGTCGTCGTGGTCGTCGTTGGTCGTTGACGGTCATCGCAGGCCCCCCTCGGGCGGCCCGGAGACGGCCCGGCTCATGGCAACGGCAGATTTACAGCTCCCTCGAGATCACTCGCTCGTGCCCTGTCCGACCAGCAGGGATGTGCCTCCGACGTTCAAGATGCCGACGTCTCGTCCACGCCTCGTCCGGAGCCGACCACCGCCTCGGCTCTGCTGCGGTCCGCGCAGGAGCGGAGCAGTATGGAAGGCAAGCGACCGAGGAGGCCTGCCATGAAAACCGGAGACACCGGAGAATCGGCCTACGAACCGTGGCTGTACTCTCACACGCCCTCGCAGGCCGAAGGCGAGCGTGACGATCCCGTCGAACGCGCGGCCATGCACCCGGACGTCCCCAGGACCGAGCCGTCCCAGGCGGAGGGCGAGCAGGCGGACGACGCCAGGACGGCATGACTGCCGCCAAGAGACCTCCCTCGCTCCCTCTGATCCGCGTTTCCGCAGACCAGAGGGGGCCTCTTCGCACAAGTGGCGGCGTCAGGATCCGAACCTGAAAAGGCTGAGCCGGCAGATTTACAGCGGGCTCCGCGCACCTGCTGCGGCCTGCGCGTTTCCTTGATCCTGGCGCTACGGGGACACCCGGGGGAAAACGGCAGCCAGTGCTCGCGCGGCGGCCTCTCGCTTGCCTGACCGGACATCCATCGCTCGCCCCGGGCCGGTGCCCCGCCGGTGCGCGGGTCCGGTCGCCCGCCGGTAACTCAGCGTGAGCGCTCGGCCGGACCTCCACGATGGCGTCGGCGTCCTCCTGGTCGCCCTCCTCCTCGCGCCAGAGGTAGACCCGCACGTGCTTCGCCCGGTGCAGGCCGCGCACCTTCCACTCGGTCATCAGGTCGACGACGACGAGGGAGAGGGCGTACTGGGGACCCTCGCTCGAATCGTCGACGGTGATCGTGCCCCGCCACCGTTCCGGGTCGCTGCCGTAGGGGCGCCAGCCCTCCGAGCCGTGCGGCTCGAACACCCGGTACACCCAGTCCGTCTCGGTGCCCATAGCACCGATCCTGTCACTGCACGGAGCACCATGCGCCGCATCGGATCCATCCCTGCCTACGACAACCGCCCCGACGCCTTTGAGCTGCTCGCTTCGCCGTTTCTCGTCCGTACTGGGTCGCCGACCAGTGGTGGCATCACCGGACGGGGTGTCGATGGGAGTGTCGATGAGAGCGCCGGGACCAGCGCATGCCGAACAGGACCAGGTCTGCCACGAAGACCACGATGCCGATGATCAGGAGGTAGAACAGCCCCTCCGCCACCGCGCCGATGATTCCCAGGACGATGGCCACGAGGATCAGGAACAGGAAAAGCGCCATGGTGAGCACATCCTCGAGCTTCTGCTGCGGGCGATGAGCCCCGCTGTGACCAGCGGTTTGGTCGGGCTTCGGCGCTCTTGCGACGGAGGCTGGTCAGCGGCGTGCGAGGCGGCGCCCGCTCCCAGTACCGCGCTCGTAAGGCCTCTCGTAGTGTTTGAAGACCTCTTCTTCCCGCTCGACCGGCAGGACGTCATCCATGCCCATGGACGGCGCCTTCCTCACCAGCCCCCTCCCGTGCGCCACCTTCACGTACCCGGGGCCCAGCGTCGCCTCGTCGAGGGGCACGAAGACCAGTCGGTGCCGGGTCGGCAGTCCGGTACGGACGGTGGCCATGGCCGGCGCGTCGGTGGTGGTGTCCACGTAGACCGCTTCCAGGGCTCCGATCTTGCGTCCCTTGGGATCGATCACGTCCCGGTTGCGCCACTCGCGGATATCGGCTGAATGGATCATGCCTTGCTCCTTGCGGCCCGCGCCTCCCGCAGGCACTGCATCCGACAGGAGGAGTGGCTACGCGAGGTCTACCACCTCTTCATCGTACTCTGACCGCTGGTGCATGCTGTCGAAAACGCCTGGTCGCAGGCGGTCGCCTCCCCCGCCGACCCACCCCTCGCCCCAGCTCCCGTCCCGTCCGCCGTCGACCCGCACATCGTGGAGCGGGCGTGGTCCAGGGCGTCCAGGTGGAGCGCGCCACCGTACGAACGGCCTGGACGCCATGGGCCGCGTCTGCTCGGCTCTGCCTGGGGCCGATGGCGGACGGGATGGAACCCCTCACACACGCCACGATGGACCCGCGGTCGGCGACGGCGCCCCCTCCCTCCCGGTGCCGGCCGATCCCCCGCCGGAGGCATGTTCTTGACCGTGGCCTCGATGGTCGGGTGCTCGCCGCATGGCTTCCGGAGTTCGACCGATCCGTGAGGACGCGGCAGCCTGCCGCGTCCTCACGGTCGCTCCCGGTCGGTGGAGCATGGAGAGCAGTGCGCGGGCAGCTTTCGAGGCCAACGGGTTCTCAGGGCTGATAGCAGTCATGATCGGAACGGTAGGACATCCGGACGACGGCCAGGAAGGTCAGTTGTTCCTCGACTCTGCTTCACTGATGAGCACCTGCGCCGGTACCCGAAGCACCATCTCCGAGCAGGGGAAGAGCCGTCGTCGACTGTCGTCATCTGTCATCGTCGAGCACCTCCGCACGGCCCGGAGACGGCCCGAGCGAGGGTGTCGCAGTGCACCTCTCGATGCGCTGAAGTGGAGCTTCCCCAGTAGGGTGGGATGCACGACGCGCTCATCGGCCGCCTTCCGCTGCCGGCCTCTCCGTCGCCTCCCATGCGCGTCCGCTGTTGGTCGTGGCGTGACATTCCAAGTGCGGCTCGGGCACTGAATTCCCATGAAGCGCGGAGTTCCGGACAAGTGCTAGAGAGGCAATCATGGCCTTTGCCACTGCCAAGGACGACACACAGATCTATTTCAAGGACTGGGGGTCGGGCCCACCGGTGGTCTTTTCCCACGGCTGGCCGCTGATCGCGGACGCGTGGGATCCGCAGCTGAAGCTGATGGCGGACAACGGCTTCCGGGCTGTGGCCCACGACCGGCGCGGGGGTGGACGCTCGGGCCAGTCCTGGAAGGGGAACGACCTCGACACGTACGCTGAAGATCTGGCCTCGGTCATCGAGGCCCTCGACCTTCGCAACGTCATCCTGGTCGGTCACTCGACCGGTGGGGGAGAGGTCACACGCTACATCGGCCGACATGGTTCGAGTCGTGTCACCAAGGTGGTTCTGCTCGGCGCGATCCCCCCGTTGATGCTCAAGACGGAAGCGAACCCGGAGGGGCTGCCGACCGACGTCTTCGACGAACTCCGAAAAGGCGTACTGACGGACCGTTCTCAGTTCTACAAGGACCTCAGTGCTCCCTTCTACGGCGCCAACCGCGAAGGATCGAACGTCTCGCAGGGGATCCGCGACGAGTTCTGGCTCTGGAGCATGACGGTGGGCATCGTGGGCGCCCACGACTGCATCAAGGCGTTCTCCGAGACCGACCTCACCGAGGACCTCAAGAAGTTCGACATCCCCACGCTGATCATTCACGGTGACGACGATCAGATCGTTCCCATCGTGGCATCCGCGAATAAATCGTCGCAGCTCGTCAAGGACGTGACCTTCAAGGTCTACCCGGGTGCTCCGCACGGCTTGTCGATGGTTCCCGAGTTCGCGGGACGGTTCAACGCCGACCTCCTCGAATTCGCACGCGGCTGACCGGCCGCGCCTCGTCGCTCACTGGTCTTCTCGCGTTCTGGCCTGCGGATGCCCGTCCGCAAGCCTCGACCGTCAGGCGCAGGCATCGGTGTCCATGTCGTCCGATGCGCGCGTGCCCGGCCGTTTGCCGTAAAGGCTGAGGTCCTCCCCCTCGATACCGGTGTGCGTGTCGCCGAGTTCGCGGACCGTGTCACCCAGCAGCTTGCCGAGCATCCGGCCGGTGTTGTGCTCGGCCAGGGCCGCCCGGTCGCGCTCCCTGCCCGTCGTGTCGAGCTTCCGGTGCGCATAGGGCGGGTAGTGCTCGGTGATGTTCTGCCAGAAGACGTCGAAGGTCTGCAGCCGGCGGTCGGCCGCGTTCCTCGAGATCGCGGACGGGCAGCCGGGCGGCTCCTCGAGCCGGTTCATGCGGATGTGTCCGGCCGACCCCGGTTCCCGCACGACCAGTTGGCCTCCCTGTCTGCGGACGACCAGCTCGGCCTCACCGTCCTCACCGAAGGACGTCGCATCGCCGTCGCGGCCCACCGGTGTCGACGAGTCCCCGCCGAGGCAGCTCGCCGCCGTCCGGTCGTAGGAGGTGAGCCGCGTCCTCCCCGCACCGTCCCGGGCGATGTCGAAGACGTAGCCGTATCCGGCGCTCTGCCATGCCCCTTCGATCGCCGTGTTCCGGTCGCCAGGGGCGCGGGCCGGACCCGAGCAAGCGGTCAGCACCGCGGCGATCCCCACCCACAGCCATCGTCTCCGCGCCATGATCGGGAACGTACCGCAAGAACCCCGAACAACCCGCACAAAAGGCTGTCCCGGCCGCCGGAGGGTGTCGAGCCGGGCGAGCCGGAGAAGGTGGGCGACGGCCTTCGGGCCCCCTGACCACCCGTCTCCGTTCGGACAACAATCGGAAACAGCCGTCCCGGTCGTCACTCCTTGTGCGTAGAGTGCTCACTCGCCGAACGTCCTGAACACGTTCAGAAGGCGTGGGGGGTCCGGCGGGGAGGGGAAAAGCCCGATGGGCAAGGGGGTCAAGGCCACCGTCATCGGTGGTGTGTTCGCGGTCATGGTGGGGGGCGCCGGGTACGGGGTCTACACCATCGTGTCGGCGGTGAACGGCGACGGGGGAGGCGGCGGTTCGGACGCGGCCGTGACCAAGAAGTCCGGGCCGCCGGACGAGGAGGAGGTCGCGAAGGCGAGCGGGGCGTTCTTCGCGGCCTGGGAGAAGGGGCAGGCGGAGCAGGCGGCGTCGTACACGAACAACGCCGGGGAGGCGGCCCCGCTGCTGGCGGCCTACGGCGAGGACGCCCACCTGGCCGACGTCGAGATCACGCCGGGCACGGCCACCGGCACCACCGTGCCGTTCCGGGTGAAGGCGACCGCCTCCTACGGCGGGAAGTCCGAACCGCTCAGCTACAAGAGCGAGTTGACCGTCGTGCGCGGGGAGACCACCGGGCGCGCGCTGGTCGACTGGCAGCCGTCCGTCGTCCACCCGGATCTGGAGGACGGCGACACCCTGGTCACCGGGGAGGCGGCGCAGCCGCCGATCGAGGCCCTGGGCCGGGACGGCGCGGTACTCACCGAGGAGAAGTACCCCTCCCTCGGCCCGATCCTGGACACCCTGCGCGAGAAGTACGGCGACGAGGCGGGCGGCACCCCCGGCGTCGAGCTGGTGATCCGGCACGCCGACGGGGCCGCGGGCGAGGGCGCCGGCGACACGACGCTGCTGACCCTCGCCAAGGGCAAACCCGGCCGACTGCGTACGACGCTCAGCGCGGGGGTGCAGGCCGCGGCCGAGAAAGCGGTGAAGGAGTTCGCCGAGTCGTCGGTGGTGGCGGTGCGGCCGAGCACCGGCGAGGTGCTGGCGGTCGCCAACCACCGCGAGGACGGGTTCAACGCGGCGTTCCAGGGCCGGGTCGCCCCCGGTTCCACCATGAAGATCGTCACCGCGGCCATGCTCATCGACAACGGCGTGGCCTCGATGAACGGCCCGGCGCCCTGCCCGCCCACCGCCACCTGGCAGAGCCAGACGTTCAAGAACCTCACCGACATGGAGCCGAACGACAACGCCACCCTCGCCAACAGCTTCCTGCGTTCCTGCAACACGGCCTTCATCAAGCTCATCGACGAGAAGCCGCTCACGGACGCCTCACTCACCCAGGAGGCCCAGGAGCGGTTCGGGCTGGGCCGGGACGACTGGAAGACCGGCATCGTCTCCTTCGACGGCAGTGTTCCCGCCGTCGCGGGTCCGGACCGTGCCGCCGGCGCCATCGGCCAGGGCCAGGTGCAGATGAACCCGCTGAACATGGCGTCGGTGACGGCGACCGCGATCACCGGTGCCTTCCGCCAGCCGTACCTGGTCTCCCCGGAGCTCGACGGCCGGCAGTTGGCGCAGGCCAAGGGCCTTCCGGCGGGCACCGCCGCCCAGTTGAAGCAGATGATGCGGCTCACCGCCACCCAGGGCACCGCCCAGGAGGCCATGGCCGGGCTCGGCGGCGACATCGGCGCGAAGACCGGTTCCGCCGAGGTCGACGGCAACGCCACCTCCGACAGCTGGTTCACCGGTTTCCGGGGCGACGTCGCGGCGGCGGCCATGAGCCAGCAGGGCGGCCACGGCGGGGACGCGGCCGGTCCGATTGTCGCAGCCGTGCTACGAGCGGGTGGCTGAGGGCGACGCGCGGGAGGGGGGACTCTAGGCTGGTGGCCGTCGTCGGCATGTGAGCGCCACGGCGGGTGAGAGCCATGGCGGATGAGCGCCACGAGGGCAGCGTGCGGGCATCGGGGGAGCCCGGCGGACTTTTTCTGCGGAGGATCGGACAAGCAGTGGGCAACAGAAAGCGCGTCGCCGAGCGACGGAAGACCCCGCCCGCCGTGCTCGGCGGGGTGATCGCCGTCGTCGTCGGCGGTGCCGGGCTCGGCGCCTACGCGCTGTTCGGGGGCGGGGGCGAGGACGACACCCGGACCTCCTCCACACAGCAGGCCAAGGAGGCCAGGACCGGCCCGCTGTCCGCCGCCGAGGTCACCGCCGCGGCCGACCGTTTCCTCACCGCCTGGCAGCAGGGCAAGGTGAGCGAGGCCGCCGAGGCCACCGACGACCCGGAGGCGGCCACCGCCCTGCTCACCGGCTACACCAAGGACGCCCGCGTCGAGGACGTCACCCTCACCGCCGGTGCCCGCACCGGTGACAAGGTCCCGTTCTCCGTCAAGGGCACGGTGGCGTACGGGGACTTCACCGAGCCGCTCGCCTACGACAGCGCGCTGACCGTCGTGCGCCGGGACGGGGACGGCGAACCGCAGGTCGCGTGGTCGCCCTCCGTCGTGCACCCCGACCTCAAGGACGGCGACAAGCTGGTCACCGGGGAGGCGGGCACCCCGCCGGTCAAGGCGCTGGACCGGGACGGCGGCGAACTGACCACCGCCACCTACCCGTCCATCGGGCTGATACTGGACGGACTGCGCGAGAAGTACGGCAAGACGGCGGGCGGCGAGGCCGGCATCGAACTGCGCGTGGTCCGCGGCAAGGAGTCCAAGAAGGCGGAGGCCTCCGACAAGACCGTGCTGGAGCTGAGCAAGGGCACCCCCGGCACGGTGCGGACCACGCTGGATCCGACTCTCCAGGCCGCGGCCGAGGAGCAGGTGGCCAAGAAGGCCAAGTCGTCGGTGGTGGTGCTGCGGGCGTCGACCGGCGAGATCCTCGCCGCCGCGAACGCCTCGCGCGGCTTCAACACCGCGTTCCAGGGGTCGCTGGCCCCCGGCTCGACGATGAAGGTGCTCACCGCCTCGATGCTGATCGAGAAGGGCCTCGCGTCCATCGACGAGAAGCACCCGTGCCCGAAGTACTTCAGCTACGGCGGCTGGAAGTTCCAGAACCTCGACAAGTTCGACATCAAGGGCGGAACGTTCCGGGACAGCTTCGGCGCCTCCTGCAACACCGCCTTCATCAGCCAGGCGCCCGAGTTGGCGGACGACGACCTGACCAAGCACGCGCAGCAGGTCTTCGGGCTCGCGAAGAACGACTGGCAGATCGGGGTGTCGTCCTTCGACGGCGCGGTGCCGGTGCAGAAGGACGCCCCCATGGCGGCTTCCCTGATCGGTCAGGGCGGGGTGCGGATGAACCCGCTGAACATGGCGTCGGTGTCGGCGACCGTCAAGGCGGGCGTGTTCCACCAGCCGTACCTGGTGTCGCCGGAGGTGGACAACCGCGAACTGGCCACCGCCTCGCGTGCCATGTCGCCGGAAACGCTGTCGCAGTTGCGGGAGTTGATGTCGTACACGGCGACCAGCGGCACTGCGGCGACCGCGATGGCCGGGGTGAGCGGTGACAAGGGCGCGAAGACCGGGTCGGCCGAGGTCGACGGTCAGAAGAAGCCCAACGGCTGGTTCACCGCGTACCGCGGGGACCTGGCGGCGGCGGGCGTCGTGCAGTCGGCCGGCCACGGCGGCAAGACGGCGGGGCCGATCGTGGCGAGCCTGCTGAAGCTCGGCGACGGCTGACCCGGGCGTGGGCGGCGGTTCACCCACCGCCGCCCGTCAGCGCGGTCAGCGCGGGACCGGTTCGGCGGCCGCCGCGGCCGCGTACGTGCGCCGCAGGAACCGGGTCAGAGCCTTCGTCTCGAACTGCACCACCGACACCCCCTGCGCGGAGTGGAACTCCACGACGGTCTGTACCCGGCCGCACGGCCACACCTGCACGCCGCCGCTTCCCACGGGGGTGCGCAGCCCTTGTTCGAGCAGCGCACGGGGGACGGGCCACTCGCGGTTCCCGGGGCCGGGCATCCGCACCGTCACGGTGCGGGGGTCGTCCTCGGCGTCGTAGCACAGCGTCACGGGCACCGCTGCGCGGTCCGCGGCCTGCGGGGCGTCCGCGTCCGTGACGATCTGCGCGCGTGCGTACTGCTCGACTGCGTTCATGGGTGGCCCCTCACGGTGCTCTACCTGTACGAAAGCCGCATACCCACTCGTACTCACAATGTCGCACACATTCCGGAATCCCACTCTCCGTACGGGTCCGGTCACGGATGCGCCGAAGTCGCGCCCGCCGCCGACG
This sequence comes from Streptomyces sp. NPDC050388, assembly GCF_040655635.1. NCBI lineage: Bacteria > Bacillati > Actinomycetota > Actinomycetes > Kitasatosporales > Streptomycetaceae > Streptomyces > Streptomyces sp. NPDC050388. The sequence goes on along the minus strand of NZ_JBFAKH010000034.1, from coordinate 28,633 downwards.
CCCTGATGCGCGCACCGCCTGGAACCGCCGTCCGGCTTCGACCCCCGGTCGGTACCGGCCGCGCCGGGCGCGCCCGGCCGTCCGTGACAATGGGCGTGTGACGAACGAGGAGACCGAGGGCTCACTGCTGCTGGACGAGCAGCTGTGCTTCGCGCTGTACGCCGCCCAGCGCGCGGTGACGGCCGCGTACCGCCCGCTTCTCGACGAGCTCGGACTGACCTACCCGCAGTATCTGGTGCTGCTGGTGCTGTGGGAGCGGGGGGAGACGACGGTCAAGGAGCTGGCGTCGGCCCTGCGTCTCGACTACGGCACGATGTCGCCCCTGCTGAAACGGCTGGAGGTCGCGGGCCTGGTCCGCCGGGAGCGGGCGGCGCACGACGAGCGTTCGGTGCTGGTCGCGTGCACCGGGCGCGGAGAGGAGCTGCGGGAGCGGGCGGCGCGGGTGCCCGGCGCGCTGCTCACGACGACCGGGCTCACGGGTGCCGAGGTGGCAAGGCTGCGCGAGGAGCTGTGGCAGTTGGCCCGGAGGGCGGACGCGGCGGCGGAGCGGTCGGACTGACCACGCGCACCGACCACGCATTACCCGTAGTTACTCCCCCCTGGTGGCGGCAACTTACTACCCGCCAGTACCTTGTGCACGATGTATTTGCGCACGCCTGATTCCGGGAAGGTCCAGCCATGACCGAGGACACTGCTGTCGCCGCCGCCGACACCCGTCCGACGAAGATCATGTACGTCGCCGAGGCCACCGCGCACGGCGGCCGGGACGGCTACGTCACCACCCAGGACGGCCGTCTGGACCTGAAGGTCGCGATGCCTCCCGCGCTGGGGGGCGACGGCGACGGCACCAACCCCGAGCAACTGTTCGCGGCCGGCTTCAGCTCCTGCTTCCACAACGCCCTGATCCTGGTGGGCAACCGGGCCGGCTACGACCTCACCGGCTCCACCGTCGCCGCGAAGGTCGGCATCGGCCCCAACAAGCAGCGCGGCTACGGGCTCGCGGTCGCCCTGAGCGTCTCCCTCCCGGTCCTGGACGCCGACCTCGCAGCCGGGCTGGTGGACGCGGCCCACGCGGTCTGCCCGTACTCCAACGCCACCCGCGGCAACATCGATGTGACGATCGTGCTGGGCTGACCCAGGCTCCCCCAAGGAATCACAGGCGGACGGCAGCGGTTGCACCCACTGTCGCAGGTATGTGAAAGGGAAGGGGCCGACGGACGTGGGCGTGGATGTGCACGGCACAGTGACCGAGGGCTTCGAGCCGGTGCGGGAGGCGTTCGCACGGAACTTCGAGCGCCTCGGGGACCGGGGCGCCGCCGTCGCCGTCTACCGGGACGGGCGCCGGGTCGTCGACCTGTGGGCCGGTGTCAAGGACGTCAACGGCACCGACGACACCGACGGCGCGGAGCCCTGGCGGCGGGGCACCGCCCAGATCGTGCGCTCGGCGACCAAGGGCGTCGCCGCCGCCGTCCCCCTGCTGCTGCACCAGTACGGCGAACTGGACCTGGACGCACCGGTCGGCCACTACTGGCCGGAGTTCAAGGCCCACGGCAAGGAGCGGGTGCTGGTCCGGCACCTGCTGAACCACCGGGCCGGACTCCCGTTCCTCGACCGCCCGCTCACCCCGGCGGAGGCGCTCGACCCGCTGCGGGGCGCCGAGGCGGTCGCCACCCAGGCACCCGTGTGGGAGCCGGGCACCGACCACGGCTACCACGCCCTCACCTACGGCTGGCTGCTCGACGGACTGGTCCGGCGCGTGACGGACCGGGGAGCCGGCCAGTGGATCGCGGAGCGGATCGCCGCTCCGCTGGGGCTCGACTTCTGGCTGGGGCTGCCCGAGGCGGAGGCCGGCCGGGTGGGGCGGGTCGGCCCGGTCGAGGGGCCCGAGCCGTCCGGCGCGCTGCGCGCCCGCCCCAAGCGCTCGGTCACCGCGGCCTACGCCGACCCCGCCTCCGTCACCCGCCGGGCCTTCGCCGCGATCAGCCCGTCCCCGGACCCGAACGACCCGGCGTTCCGCGCACTGGCCCAGCCCGCCGCCAACGGCATCGCGACGGCGGACGGACTCGCCCGCTTCTACGCCTCACTGATCGGGCGGGTCGACGGCGTACGCCTCTTCGAGCCGGCCACCGTCGAACGCGCCCGCGCCGAGGAGTCGGCGGGCCCGGACCGCGTCCTGATCGTGGGCACCCGCTTCGGCCTCGGTTACATGCTGCACGGCAGCGCGTCGCCGTTCCTGGCCCCGGGCTCCTTCGGCCACCCCGGCCGCGGCGGCTCCCTGGGCTTCGCCGACCCGGAGTCGGGCATCGCCTTCGGCTACGTCACCAACGGTTTCCGCACGACGGTGACCTCCGACCCCCGAGCCCAGGCCCTGGTACGGGCGGTGCGCTCGGCCCTGGGCAGCTAGCTCATACGTGGATCGGGTGCGAGGTCCGGCCGGACACTTCGTCGATCTCGTCGTGCGCCTTGGTCAGCAGTTGCATCGCGAGTTCGTTCAACGCGCGTGCGCCGGCGACCTCCTCCCCGACCCTGGGCTGGTTCGCGTCGACGTGGTGCCGGCTCGCGTGCCCGTGGGACCGTACCTCGGTCCCGTCGGGCAGCCGGAGCAGCGCCGCCGCGCGCGTGTGCTGGTCGTCCTCCATGAACTCCATCTCGACGTGCCACCCGACCGTGGTGCGCATCGTGCTCGTCATGACGGTCACCTCCGGAAGTCCTGCTTCCAGGGTGCCCCTCCTCCCGCCCGACCGCACCCCATCACGCCCGGCCGCCGCCACTACCCGGCGCGCAGCATCAGCCCGATCCCGACGACCAGCAGCCCGGCCGCGGCGACGCGCGGGGCGCCGAAGCGCTCCCGGAAGAACAGCGCCCCGATACCGGCTCCCACGATGATCGACGATTCCCGCAGGGCCGCGACCGGGGCGAGGGGGGCGCGGGTCTGGGCCCACAGGACGAGGGCGTACGCGGTGACGGAGAGGGCCGCGCCGAGCAGGCCGAGGGCCGCGTACGGGCGCAGCAGGGCGGTGGTGCCGCCCCGCCGGCGCCAGAGCACGTACGCCGGGATCACCGTGCCCTGGAGGGCCATGAGGCAGGCGATGTAGCCGAGGGAGGAGCCGGCGGCGCGTACGCCGAGGCCGTCGACGACGGTGTACGCGGCGATGGTCAGCCCGGTGGCCAGTGCCGCCCCGATCGCCGCCCAGTCGGGCCGGTGCCCGCGCAGCCCCCACAGGGCGACGCCGGTCAGTCCCGCGCAGGACAGGGCGATCCCGGCGGCGGCCCATCCGTCGGGCACCTCGTGCGCGAACACGGCGGCGAGGACCGTGACCAGCAGCGGCGCGCTGCCTCTGGCGATCGGGTACGCCTGCCCGAAGTCGCCCAGTTCGAAGGACTTCATCAGCAGTGCGTAGTAGGCGATGTGGATCACGGCCGAACCGAGCAGGTACGGCCAGGCCCCCGCCGCCGGTAACGGCACGAACGGCAGCAGTGCGAGCCCGATCAGCAGGCCGCCGCCCGAGATCAGGGCGAAGCCGGCCAGTTTGTCGGTGATCCGGTGCGCGATGGCGTTCCAGGCGGCGTGGGTGACCGCGGCCAGCAGGACCGCCGCGGTGACCAGTGGGGTCATGCGGAGCGCTCGCGCACGTCCGCCAGGATGCCGCCGGCGTGGGCGATCAGCGTCTCGGGTTCCATCGGGAAGACGGTGTACGGGGTGCCGGCCGCCGCCCACACGAGATCGTGGGCGAGCAGGGAGCGGTCGGCGAGGACGCGGGTCGTGGTGCGGTGCCCGAAGGGCGGCACGCCGCCGATCGCGTACCCGGTGGTCTCCCGTACGACGTCCGCCTTCGCGCGGGTGACCTGCTGTGCGCCGAGTTCCCGCCGGACCCGTTCCAGGTCCACCCGGGAGGCGCCGTCCATGAGGACCAGTACCGGCACGCCTCCCCCAAGCTCTCGACCCCCCTCGAGCAGGGGGGACCCCCATGCGGCGAAGATCAGCGACTTGCAGATCTGGCTGAGCTCGCAGCCGATCGCGGCGGCGGCCTCGGGGGCGGTACGGGCGGCGTCGGGGAAGCGCCGGACCTGCCCGATCACCTGCGGGAGCCCCATCTCCCGCAGGGCCTCGGCGAATCGGGGGTGGGCGGCGGAGCCCTCGTGGTCAGTGGCGGCTGTCGTCATGCGGGGCACGCTAGGGCCTGTCCGACGGAACATGCCACAGACGCGGGGTCTGGTGCGCACATCTGCCGCGTTGTCGTCACTCGCCGACTCCCTCGAGCTCTCGACGAGCTCGAGCAGAGGGACCCCCATCGCGTCGACTCCCTCCTCCGTCTTGCAGCTGCACACACCAGATCCCGTTCACCCGCGCCGACAAGGCGCCGTCGATTTCCTGCGGTCTGCTCCGCCGGACAGGCCCTAGCGGGCGGTGCGGGCGGCGGGCGACCGGGTTGTTCCGGTGGTGGGCGCGGCAGGCTCGGAACGAGGAAGCCGGTGAGGGCTCCCCGTCCCCACGGGGCCCTCACCGGCTGGTACTGGGGACCGCAGGAGCTGACGTCCTGCGGTCCGGTGCGGTCATCCGCCGCTGTCAGACACGGACCAGTTCCCGGTCCTCGCCCTCCTTGTCGTTCCTGTCGTCCTGCGTGCGCAGGCCCTCGCCCTCGACGTCCACGTTGGGCAGGACGCGGTCCAGCCACTTCGGGAGCCACCAGGCCTTCTTGCCCAGCAGGGCCAGCACCGCCGGGACGATCGCCATGCGGACGACGAACGCGTCGAAGAGGACGGCGACGGCGAGGCCGAAGCCGATCATCTTGACCATCGCCTCGCTGGAGCCGATGAAGCCGGAGAAGACGGCCATCATGATCACCGCTGCGGCGGTCACGACCCGGGCGCTGTACCGGAAGCCGGTCACCACGGCCTGGCTGGGGTTCTCCCCGTGGACGAAGGCCTCCCGCATCCGGGTCACGAGGAACACCTCGTAGTCCATGGCCAGTCCGAAGACCACGCCGACCATGAAGATCGGCATCATCGACATGACCGGGCCGGTCTCCTCCACGCCCACCAGTCCGGACAGCCAGCCCCACTGGAAGACCGCGACCACGGCGCCCAGGGCGGCCAGCACGGAGAGCAGGAAGCCGAGGGCCGCCTTCAGCGGGACCAGGATCGACCGGAAGACCACGATCAGCAGCAGGAACGCCAGCCCGACCACCAGGGTCAGATACGGCACCAGCGCGTCGTTGAGCTTCTGCGACACGTCGATGTTCATCGCCGTGGCACCGGTGACCAGGATGTCGGCGCCGGCGTCGGCCTTGATGTCCGCTCCGGCGTCCCGGATGTCGTGCACCAGGTCCTCGGTCGCCACGGACGACGGCTTGGAGTCCGGGATGACGGTGATCGTGGCCGTGTCGCCGGCCTCGTTGGGTGCCGCCGGGGCCACCGTGATGACGCCGTCGAGGCCCTTGATGTCGTCGCCGGTCCGCTGGAAGACGGCCTGCGGGTCGTCGCTGTCCTTGGCGTCGACCACGACGACCAGCGGACCGTTGAAGCCGGGGCCGAAGCCCTCGGACAGCAGGTCGTAGGCGCGGCGCTGGGTGGTGGACGTCGGCTGCGAACCGTCGTCGGGCAGGCCCAGTTCCAGGGAGCTCGCCGGGACGGCGGCCGCACCGAGGCCGACGACGCCGAGCAGGAGGACGGCCACGGGACGGCGTACGACGAAGCTCGCCCAGCGGGTGCCCATGTTCGGGCGCTGCGCCTTGTCCGTCTCCTTACCGGTCTTCTTGTCGCGGCCGCCGCCGAGCAGCTTGCTCTTCTCGCCGGCCGGGCGGACCCTGCGGCCCGCGTAGCCGAGCAGCGCCGGGACCATGGTGAGCGCGATGAGGACGGCGATGGCGACGGTGCCCGCGGCGGCGATGCCCATCTTGGTCAGCATCGGGATGTTGACGACCGACAGGCCGACGAGGGCGATGACGACCGTGAGCCCGGCGAAGACGACCGCGGAGCCCGCGGTGCCGACGGCGCGGCCCGCCGCCTCCTCGCGCTCCCTGCCCTCGGCCAGTTCGGCGCGGTAGCGGGAGACGATGAACAGCGCGTAGTCGATGCCGACGGCGAGGCCGATCATCGTGGCCAGGATGGAGGTGGTGGAGCCGAGGTCCAGGGTGGCGGCCAGCGCGGAGATGCTCGCGACGCCGATGCCGACGCCGACGATCGCGGTGAGCAGCGGCAGGCCGGCCGCGATCAGCGAGCCGAAGGTGATGACCAGGACGACCGCGGCGACACCGATACCGATGATCTCGGCGGCGCCGGTCTCCGGGACGGCCTGCAGCGCGTCACCGCCGATCTCCACGGTCAGTCCGGTGTCACGGGCGTCCTCGGCGGCGGCCTTCAGGGCGTCGCGCGAGGAGTCCTCCAGTTCCATGCCGGAGACCTTGTAGCTCACCGACGCGTAGGCGACCGTGCCGTCCTGGCTGACGCCTCCGCCCTGGTACGGGTCGGTGACGAGGGCGACCCGGGAGTCGCCGGAGAGCTCCTGGACGGTCTTCTGGACGGTCGCCTTGTTGTCGGCGTCGGTCATCTTCTCGCCGGCGGGCGCCTTGAAGACGACGCGTGCGGTCGCCCCGTCGGCGCTGGCACCGGGGAAGCGTTCTTCCAGCACGTCGAAGGCCTTCTGGGCCTCGGTGCCGGGGATGGAGAACGAGGTGTTGCCGGCCGCGGGAGCGCCCGCCGCGCCGACGCCGGCGAGTGCCAGCAGCGCCACCCAGAACAGGGCGGTGAAGTGTCGTCGCCTGAAGGCGAAGCGTCCGAGTCGATAGAGGAATGTGGCCACGAGGGAGTACTCCCGGTCAGGTCGTGGGTTCTTCAGGGCAGGGGAGTCCAGCCCGACGACGTGAGCGGTGGCGTCCGTCAGGTGGTGATGATGAGGGTGGTGATGAGGGTGGTGATGAGGGAGAGAGCCGACCGGGGCGGTCAGCGGGTGGACACGCCGAGGGCGGGGAGGACCACGGCGTCGATGTACGAGGTGAGGAAGTCCCGCGTGGGCGGCCGGTCGTCGATCAGCGTCCGTGTGGCGAACGCGCCGACGAGCATGTGCACCATGTAGTCCAGCGCCGGGTTGTCCGGGCGGACCTCGCCGCGCTCGACCGCGCGCCGGACGATCCCCCGGAACTCGTCGACCTCGGGTTCCACGAACAGGTCCCTGAAGGCGCGCCTCAGGTCGTCGTTCGTGTGGACCGCCATGGCGAGCGCCCGCATCAGGGCGGCGTTCTGCTCCATGACGCAGTCGTTCTCGCGGCCGATGAGACCGTGCAGGTCGCCCCGCAGGGAACCGGTGTCGATGTCACCGATGCTGCCCGGCTGCTGGTACCGCATGGCTCTCACCACCAGCTCGGCCTTGCCGCCCCACTGGCGGTAGAGGGTGGCCTTGCTGGACCGGGTGCGGGCGGCCACGGCGTCCATGGTGAGGGCGTCGTACCCGACCTCGCGGAGCAGGTCGAGCACGGCCGCGTAGATCTCGGCCACGCGCTCCGGGGTGATCCGGCTGCGCCGCGCCGTCGCGGCCTCGGTCATCCCGCTCACCTCTTCTCGCTCCGGATCCCACCGCGCCGAACGACACGGTTTCGTACACGACGAATGTACCGCAGCCCTTAGAGGAACGAAACCGTTTCGTACGTGTGCTGGGTCACGTCGGGAGGGCCGCCGCCGTTCCGCACGAGTTGCTGCGGTCCGTCACCGGGAAAAGCATGGGAAGAGTGAGTTACCTGCGCCTGCCCCACCTCAACGGCGACCTGCTGTGCTTCGTGACCGAGGACGACCTCTGGCTCGCCCCGCTCGACGCCCCGCGCCGGGCCTGGCGACTCACCGTCGACCGCACCAAGCTCGGCCACCCCCGCTTCTCCCCCGACGGCCGCCACATCGCGTACACGAGCTGGCGCAGCCTCGACCCCGAGGTCCACCTGGTGCCGGTGGACGGCGGGCCGGGCCGCCGGCTGACCTACTGGGGCAGCCCCGACACCCGGGTCTGCGGCTGGACGCCCCCGAACGGCGACGAGAGCCCCGAGATCCTCGCCGTCGCCTCGCACGGCCAGCCGTTCTCGTACTTCAGCTGGTCCTACAAGCTCTCCCCTGACGGCGGTCCGGGCCGCCAACTGCCCTGGGGGCCGGTGAGCGACATCCAGGTCGCCGAGATCGACGGGGAACGCAAGACCCTGCTACTCACCGGCACCCCACCGCACGAGCCGGCCAGCTGGAAGCGGTACCGCGGCGGGGCGACGGGCAGGCTGTGGCTGCACGGACGACACCTGCTCGACGGGCACGACGGGCTCGCCAAGGTCGACGGGCATCTGCAGTCCCCGATGTTCACCGGCGGCCGGATCGCCTTCCTCTCCGACCACGAGGGCGTCGGCAACCTGTACTCCTGCGCGTACGACGGCTCCGACCTGCGCCGCCACACCGACCACGACGCGTTCTACGCCCGACACGCGTCCAGCGACGGCACCCGGGTCGTCTACCAGTGCGCCGGTGACCTGTGGATCGTCGACGACCTGTCCCCGGACTCCGTGCCGCACCGGCTGGACATCACGCTGAGCGGTCCGCGCGCCGGGCGGCGCCGTTACCAGGTGCCCGCCGCGCACCACCTGGACGGCGTCTCGGTGGACGAGACCGGCCGGGCCAGCGCCGTCGTCGTACGCGGCAGCCTGTACTGGCTCACCCACCGCGACGGCCCCGCGCGCACCCTCGCCGACACCCCCGGCGTGCGGGTGCGGCTGCCGGAGATGCTCGGCGCGAGCGGGCGGGTGGCGTACGTGACGGACGCCGAGGGCGAGGACGCGATCGAGATCGTCTCCCTGCCCCGGGCGAGCGGCCGCCGCCCCACCCGGCGGCTGGCCCCGGGGAGGCTGGGCCGGGTGCTGGAGATGGTGGCCGACCCGGACGGCGAACGCCTGGCCGTCGCCTCCCACGACGGCCGCCTGCTGCTCATCGACACCAGCGAGGCCGACACCGGCGAGGCCGACGACGGCCAGGGCTCCGTCACCGCCCCCGCCCCCGACTCCGACCCCGAAAACCCGGTCACCGAGCTGATCCGTTCCCTCAACGGGCCCGTGCGCGACCTCGCGTTCTCGCCCGACGGCGGGTGGCTCACCTGGTCGCATCCCGGTATCGGGCGGACGCTGCGGCAGATCAAACTGGCCCGGATCAAGGACCGGTTCGTCATCGACGTCACCAACGGCCGCTTCGAGGACGAGAACCCGGTCTTCACCCGGGACGGCCGCTATCTCGCCTTCCTGTCCTGGCGCGGCTTCGACCCGGTCTACGACGTGCACACCGGTGACCTGTCCTTCCCGCTGGGCTGCCGCCCGTACCTGGTGCCGCTGTCCTCGGCGACCCTCTCCCCGTTCGCCCTCACCCCCGAGGGCCGGCCGGCCGCCGGGGGCCTGGACCCGGTGGAGGCCGAGGAGGAGGACCTCGGCGACAGCGGCGGCGCGGTGACCGTCGAGATCGAGGGCCTGGAGAGCAGGGTCACCCCCTTCCCGGTCACCGCCTCCAAGTACTCGGCGCTGCACCCGGTCGCGGGCGGCGGGCTGGTCTGGCTGCGCTGGCCGATCTCGGGCGCGCTCGGCGAGACGTTCGCGAACCCGGACGACACCAGCGGTCGGCCGACCCTCGAGCACTTCGACATCAGCAAGGCGAAGAGGTCCGAACTCGTCGACCACCTGGACCTCTTCGCGGTCAGCGGCGACGGGACGCGGCTGGTCGTGGCCGACGGGGGCGAGCCGCGCGCGGTGCCCGCGACCGAGCCGGGCGACAGCGACTCCACCGTCTGGATCGACGTCCGCCGCATCCTGCACGAGGCCGACCCGGTGGCCGAGTGGCGGCAGTCGTACGAGGAGGCCGGGCGGCTGATCCGGGCCTACTTCTGGGAACCCGGCATGTGCGGCATCGACTGGGACGCGGCGCTCGACCAGTACCGCCCGCTGATCGAACGGGTCGCCTCCCCCGACGAGTTCGCGGACCTGTTGCGTGAACTGCTCGGCGAACTCGGCACCTCGCACGCCTACGTCACCGCCGCCCGCCGCAACGAGGGCCCCCCGCACTACCAGCGCCACCAGGGCTTCCTCGGCGCCAACCTGGTGCCCAGGGAGGACGGTTGGACGGTCAAACGCATTCTGCCCGGCGACTCCTCCGACTCCCGCGCGCGTTCGCCGCTGGCCGGCACCGGCATCCGCGAGGGCGCGGTCCTCACCCATGTCCACGGCCGCCCGGTGGACCCGGTCGCCGGTCCCTATCCGCTGCTCGCGGGAGCGGGCGGTACGACGGTGGAGCTGACGTTCGCCCCGGCCGAGGGCACCGGCCCGCCCCGCAGGGTCGCCGTCGTCCCGCTGATCGACGAACGCCCCCTGCGCTACCAGGATTGGGTGGCCAAACGCCGGGAGGTGGTACGGGAGTTGAGCGGCGGCCGATGCGGCTATCTGCACATCCCCGACATGGGCGGCTCGGGCTGGGCCCAGTTCAACCGCGATCTGCGCATGGAGGTGTCCCGTCCGGCGCTGATCGTCGACGTGCGCGGCAACGCGGGTGGCCACATCAGCGAACTCGTCGTCGAGACGCTGACCCGCACCATCCTGGGCTGGGACCTCACCCGCGACGCCCAGCCGGTGTCGTACGCGGCCAACGCCCCGCGCGGGCCGGTGGTCGCCCTCGCGGACGAGGCGACGAGCTCCGACGGCGACATGATCACGGCCGCGTTCAAGCTGCTGAAGCTGGGGCCGGTGGTCGGGCAGCGCACCTGGGGCGGGGTGGTCGGCATGACCGGCCGGCACCGGCTGGGGGACGGCACGGTGATCACGGTGCCGATGAACGCGGCCTGGTTCGACGCGTACGGCTGGTCGGTGGAGAACAGGGGCGTCGCCCCCGACTTCGAGGCGCTGCGCACTCCGTTGGACTGGGCGGAGGGCCGGTACCCGGTGCTCGACAACGCGGTCCGACTGGCCCTGGAACTCCTGGAGACGGAGCCCCCCGCCACTCCCCCGACCTACAGCGACATCCCCGACCGCTCCCGCCCGAAGCTGCCACCGAGGACGCGCAGGACGTGAAGGGGCCGGGGACGCAAGGGATGTGCGGGATGCAAGGGACCTGAGGGGCTTGGAAACGGGAGAAGGGGCGCCTCCCGCGGAGGCGCCCCTTCCCGCTTCAGCAAACGGCCTTCAACGGCCGTGCCGAGCAGCGGCGTTCAGCACACGACGTCAGGCGTCGTAGTCCCGGTCGTGACGCTCCTCGGACTCCTTCCGCCCGCGCTGCGGGTTGTTCGGGTCCTCTTCGCGACGGCGACCGCGATTCTGCATCTGCTCCTTGGCCTGCCCGGCCTTCTGCTTGGCCTGCTGCTGCATCTGCTCGGACTTCTCCTGGAACTGATCCTTCATGCCCATGTGGGTTCACTCCCGTTGGGGTGTGGGGGATCTTGCCCGATCAGATTCACACAGGCGGTCACTCCGCGCATGTCGATCAGTCACGCACCGTAGTCCGGTGCTGTTCGTCGGCGTTGCCGCCGGCCCCGACCAGGCCCGTGCGCATGCCGGTGAGGCGGTCCGCGAACCGCCGCATCTCCCGCTGTCCGACGGTCCCGATCACGCCGGGCAGGTATCCGCGCACGCCCTGCATCCCGCGCAGCCACCACTGCCCGTACACGTGGCTCGAGCGCCGCTCGATCCCGGCCACGATCCGGTCCACCGCGGGCCCCGGCGGATACGTCCTGTTCGCCGGCCACGGCAGCCGCTGCCTGAGTTCCCGCATCACCTCGTCCTGGTCGGCCCCGCGCACCATGTCCGTGTCGGTCCAGGAGAGATAGCCGACGCCGACCCGCACCCCCCGGTGGCCGACCTCGGCCCGCAGACAGTGCGCGTACGCCTCCACACCGGACTTGGAGGCGCAGTACGCGGTCATCATCGGTGCCGGGGTGATCGCGGCGAGCGAGGCGATCTGGAGCAGGTAGCCGCGGCTCGCGGTCAGCAGCGGCAGGAACGCGCGGGCGGTGACCGCCGATCCGATCAGGTTGACCTCGACGACCCGCCGCCAGACCTGCGGATCGGAGTCGGCGAACGGACCGCCGTGAGCCACACCGGCGTTGGCGACCACGATGTCGACCCGCCCGAACCGCTCCCCGACCTCCCCCGCGACCCGGAGCATCGCCTCGTGGTCGGTGACGTCCGCGTGCCAGTGGCCGCTCTCGCCGTGCAGCCGCGCCGAGACCTGCTCGAGCACGTCCGGCTCCAGCCCGACCAGCGCCACCTTCGCCCCGCGCGCGGAGAGCTTGCGCGCGAGCAACTCCCCCACCCCGCGGGCCGCTCCGGTGACGACGGCGACCTTTCCTTCGAGACCGCCCCTGCTCATGCGGCCACCTCGGCGTTCTCGTGGGGCGCGGCGGTCTTCTTCGCGGGTGCGCGCAGGACGGCGTACTCGGACAGGTCCACGCGCCGGGTCTCGCGCCGGAACTCACCGGTCGTGCCCGGCCAGACGGTGGTGTTGCGGCCGCCGGCGTCCAGGTACCAGCTGGTGCAGCCGCCGGTGTTCCACACCGTGCGCTTCATCCGCTGCTGCACCCGGTGGTTCCAGACGCGGACGGCGCTCCGGCGGGCGTCGAGGGCCACCCGGCCGCCCAGGACGTCGAGTTGGTGGAGGTAGTCGGCGAGGTAGTTCAGCTGGGACTCGATCATGAGGATCATCGACGAGTTCCCGAGGCCGGTGTTCGGGCCGATGAGCGTCATCCAGTTGGGGAAGCCGGCGGCCGAGGCGCCGCGCAGGGCCTCCATCCCGCCCGTCCACGTCTCGGCGAGGGTCCTGCCCTCCGCGCCGACGACCCGCTCGGCGATGGGCATGTCGGTCACGTGGAACCCGGTCCCGAACACGATCGCGTCGACCTCGGCCCCGGTCCCGTCGGCGGCGACGACGGTCGACCCGCGGACCTCGCTCAACCCACTGGCGACGACATCGACGTTGGGCCGCGCGATCGCCGGATAGTACGTACTGGAGAGCAGGATCCGCTTGCATCCGATGCGGTAGTCGGGGACCAGTTTGGCGCGCAGGGCCGGGTCCTTGACGGCACGGGCCATGTTGCGCCTGGCCAACTGCTCGACGAGACCGAGCTCGCCCGGGTGCTTGGTGAACGCCTGCACCTGCAACTCCCTGACCCCCCACAGCAGTCCGCGGCGCAGCCGGGCGGTGAAGGGCAGCGCCCGGTGCAGGGCCCGTTCGGCGCCGCTGATGGCCCGGTCCAGGCGGGGCAGGACCCAGGGCGGGGTGCGCTGGAAGAGGGTGAGCCGGGAGACGAGCGGCTGGATCGACGGCACGATCTGGATCGCCGAGGCCCCCGTGCCGACCATGGCGACCCGCTTGCCGCGCAGGTCGTAGTCGTGGTCCCAGCGGGCGGAGTGGAAGACCTTGCCGGGGAAGGTGTCGAGCCCGGGGATGTCGGGGACCTTGGGGTCGGACAGCGGCCCGGTGGCGGAGACCACGACGTCGGCGGTGAGGGTGCCGCTGCCGGTCTCGACCTCCCACCACAGCCGTTCCGTGTCCCACACCATCCGCTTCACCTCCGAGTCGAAGCGGAGGTGCGGGCGCAGGCCGAAGGTGTCGGCGACGTGCTCCAGGTAGGCGCGTATGTGCTCCTGCCCGGAGAAGGAGCGCGGCCAGTCGGGGTGGGGCGCGAAGGAGAACGAGTACAGGTGGGACGGCACATCGCACGCACACCCGGGATAACTGTTGTCCCGCCAGGTACCACCGACGCTGCCGGCCCGCTCCAGGACGACGAAGTCGGTGACCCCCTCGCGCCGCAGCCGCACGGCGGCCCCCAGCCCGCCGAACCCGGACCCCACCACCGCGACCCGTACATGCTCGTGCTCGGCCATCCCGAAGCCTCCAGCCCTCGCGCACCACCGAAAACCCCGCCAGTGAACACTGGCGTAATGGGGAGAGTAGGGCAGGGCCGTACTGATGGGTAGGGGGTACGCAGGGAAAGTTACCGCCGGTACGCCCTAGGCTGCTGCCGTGGCAGAGGAGAACGCGGGATCCGGTGAGCGGCGCGAGTACCGCATGGAGGAGCTGGCCCGGCGGGCCGGCATCACCGTGCGCACGCTGCGGTTCTACCGCGAACGCAAGCTGATCCCGCCGCCCCGCCGCGAGGGCCGCATCGCCTGGTACGACGACCACCACCTGGCCCGGCTGCGCACGATCACGGCACTCCTGGAGCGCGGCCACACCCTGAACGGCATAGCGGAACTCGCCGAGGCCTTCGACCACGGCCGCGACGTCGGCGAACTCCTCGGCATGGAGACCCCCACCGAGGAGACCCCGGTCCGCCTCACCCCCGAGGAGCTCGCCGACCGTTTCGCCGGCGAGGTCACCCCAGAGAACCTGGCCGCCGCGATGGACCTCGGCTACCTCGGCACCGACGGCGAGGAGATCGTCCACATCAGCCGCCGCCTGCTGGACGTCTCCTCCGCCCTGGTCCGCGAGGGCATCCCGCTCGCCGAGGTGCTGCGCACGGGCAGGGAGGTCCGCGCCCACGCCGAGGCCGTGGCCGACCTCTTCGCCGAGCTGATCCTCCGCCACGCCCCCGAGGACGCCGTCCACCGCCTGCGCCCCCTGGCCCGCAGCGTGGTCGACGCCGAACTCTCCCTGGCGATGGACCGCCGCCTGCGCAAGCAGGACTGACGCACGGCTCCTAGCGGTTGTAGACCACGGTCACCGGAGCATGGTCCGACCACCGCTCGGTGTGAGCGGCGGCCCGCTCGACGTACGCCTTGACCGCCCGCTCGGCGAGCCCGGGGGTCGCGATGTGGTAGTCGATCCTCCACCCTGCGTCATTGTCGAAAGCCCGCCCCCGGTACGACCACCACGAGTACGGCCCGTCGACATCCGGATGCAGCGCCCGTACGACATCCACGTACCCGCCCTCGGCCGGGTCGAGAACGCGGGAGAGCCATTCCCGTTCCTCCGGCAGGAACCCGGAGTTCTTGGTGTTGCCGCGCCAGTTCTTCAGGTCGGCCTGCTGGTGCGCGATGTTCCAGTCCCCGCACACCACGACCTCCCGGCCGTCGGCGGCGGCCCGCTCCCGCAGACCCTTCAGATAGGCGAGGAACTCCCCCATGAAGCGGATCTTCTCGTCCTGCCGCTCGGTACCGACCTCGCCGGAAGGCAGGTAGAGCGAGGCGACGGTGACCCCGGGCAGATCCACCTCCACGTACCGCCCGCTGCCGTCGAACTCGGCCGACCCGAACCCGACCTGAACCCGATCGGGCGCACGCCGCGTGTACAGCGAGACCCCCGCGCGCCCCTTCGCCGCGGCAGGTGCGTGCACCACATGCCACCCCTCGGGCTCCCGGACGTGCTCGGGCAGCTGCTGCGGCTCCGCGCGCACCTCCTGCAGACACACCACATCGGCGGAGGTCTGCTCCAGCCACTCCACGAAGCCCTTCTTCGCGGCAGCACGCAGTCCGTTGACGTTGACGGAGGTCACAGTGAACATCAGGGCACGATACCGGCACACTGGACGGGGCCCGTTCCCGGCCCGAAAACGGATCCCCACTCCACCCGGATTGATATACCTTACTGCGCATGAATATCCGCCGCGTCTCCTACGACCACCCCGACGCCGTCAAGCTGAACGACGAGGTCCAGGCCGAGTACCACGTCCGCTACGGCGACGGCGGCGACGCCACCCCCATGGATCCCGCGGACTTCCGCCCGCCGAACGGCATCTACCTGCTCGCCTATGACGAGAACGACACCCCCGTCGCCTCCGGCGGCTGGCGCGTCCAGAACACCAACGGCGAGGGCAACCGCGACGGGGACGCCGAACTGAAGCGGATGTACGTGACCGAGGGGATGCGCGGCCGGGGCCTGGCCCGCCGCATACTGGCCGCCCTGGAGGACGACGCCCGCGCGGCCGGCCGCCTCCGCATGGTCCTGGAGACGGGCACCCAGCAGCCGGAGGCCGTCGCCCTCTACACCTCCAGCGGCTACGAGCCCTGCGAGAAGTTCGGCTACTACCGCTTCCACGAGAGCAGCCTCTGCTACGCCAAGCCGCTGTAGCAGCACTCGGCGCCCCCGTTCAATGACCGGGCCCCGCCGTCACAACCGGCACGGGCTGCGGTGAGTACCGAGGCGGCCGCCCGACGCCCCTTGACCACCCCGTCCACTTCTCGTGGATCTCACGGACGCGGCCGGTCGCCGCTGCCACAGACGTCCGCCGTGCCGTAAGGCTCTCTGCCTTCCGGGCTTTCCGGCGAAGGCAGGCGTCGGCCTCGGGACTCCGCGACGCGCAGCGCGTCGGCGAGGCACTCGGTGAGGCGGAGCGCGGTGTAGCGGACCTCGACGTTCGGGGTCAGGGGGTCGTCCAACACCCGGCGGGCGGCGCGGAGGACATCCAGCCCGTCCGCGAGTTGCCGGGCCTCCGTCGCTTCGGCGAACCGGGACACGATCCCGCCCTCCTCGCCGGGGACGAGGAAGCAGGGCTTGCCTTCCGGCGACAGCCAGGGCAGCAGCCGGAGCGCGGTGAGCGAGTTCGTCACGCGGCCGCCTTCCGAACGCCGCTGGTGTACTGGTCGAGGTCGGCACCGAAGCCGGCGGCGAGCAGGAGAACCCGGCGACGGTGCCGCCGACGCGCCTCGTCCTGCTCGTGAGCGGTGAGGTAGGGCCGGACGAGGCGGGAGGCGGCGCCGTCGAGCGGGAGGTGACGGCAGTACGGGGAGTGGGGGAGGGGGAGGCGATTTTCGGGGACGGGGAGGTGCGGGGCGCGGCCACGGGAGGCGCCTGCGCGGTGGGTTCCGGTGCCGGGGCCGAAGAGAAGGCGCAGCCAATGGGCGATGCGGTGGATAAGGTCTTGCATGTCGACGCTCCTGTTAAGCGTTGGCCGCGCCCCGGGAGGTCTGGCCACCTCGCCGGGGTTTCGTCATTTCCGACCATACCCGCAACCGCGTCCCCCTGCACCCCACTTCGTTCCACCGCGCCCTGACGCGGTGGGAAGCGTCCCAACTCTGCATAGTGCACAAGGGTGCATCACCGTGGAGAGATGACTGACCTCCCGCGCTACGAGTACGTGAAACTCGCGGACGCCATCGCTGCCGAAATCGCCTCGGGCAAGCTGCCGCAGGGAGCAGCGCTGCCTGGCGAGCGAGCCATGACAGACCTGTACGGCGTGAGCATCGGCACCGTGCGGCGCGCGATCGTCGAACTGCGGAAACGGGGCCTCGTCGCGACGCTGCCCGCGAAGGGGACATACGTCATCGGCCAACCCGGCACACCCGGGAACGAGGAGGGGACCTCCGAGGAGGAGGCCCCCGACTGACGGCTCCGCCCCCACTCCTGCTCAGTCGACTCCGTGTTTCGTTGCCGGGCACCGTGCGACGACGCCGGCCATGCGGGCAGCGACCGGGAACTCGATGACCCGGAACCGAGAGACCGGGGGCGGGTACCTTGCTGAAAACCGTGAGCACTCGGCGAGCAAGTGTCCCTTTCGCGCTCAAACGAGCGGCATATGGACAGTGATGGCCGATGTGCTCACGGATTTACGACCGCATGGCTCAGCCGAGGCGTCGTACGGGCTCGCCCGCCAGGAATGCCTCGATGTCCTCGACGGCCTGGCCGTAATAGGTGCGGTAGTTGTTCTGCGAGACGTAGCCGAGGTGGGGGGTGGCCAGGAGCCGGGGCGCGGTGCGCAGGGGATGGTCGGCGGGCAGGGGCTCGACGTCGAACACGTCGACTCCGGCTCCGGCGATCCGTCCCTCCCGCAGCACGGCGAGCAGGGCGTCCTGGTCGACGAGGGCCGCCCGTGAGGTGTTCACCAGGTAGGCGGTCGGCTTGAGCAGGGCCAGTTCGGGCGCGCCGAGCAGCCCGCGGGTCCGGTCGCTCAGGACGAGGTGGAGCGAGACGAAGTCGCTGGTGGCGAGGAGTTCCTCCTGGGAGCCGGCCAGTTGGACGCCGACCTCGTCCGTGCGTTCCTCGGTGAGGTTCTGGCTCCACGCGACCACCTCCATACCGAAGGCGAGGCCCACCCGGGCCACCCGGCTGCCGATCTTCCCCAGGCCGAGCAGGCCGAGCCGGCGGCCGTGCAGGTCGGCACCGACCGTGGACTGCCAGGGGCCGTTCGCGCGCAGCGCGTTGTTCTCCGTGACGATGCCGCGGGCGAGGCCGAGCAACAGCGCCCACGTCAGCTCGACCGGCGGGGTCGACGTGCTTTCCGTACCGCACACGGTCACCCCGTTGCGTTCGGCGGCCGCGTAGTCGATCACCGAGTTGCGCATGCCGGAGGCGATGAGCAGCTTGAGCCGGGGAAGCCTGTCGAGCAGGGGGGCGGGGAAGGGAACCCGCTCCCGAAGGGTCACCACGATGTCGAAGTCCTCGAGCGCGAGGGCCAGTTCACCCTCGGTGGCGATGTGCTCGGTGAAGCTGACGACCTCCACACGTCCCTGGACGGGGCTCCAGTCGGCCACGGTGGTGGCGATGTTCTGGAAGTCGTCGAGCACGGCACAGCGAAGCCGCATGTCGGTCCTTTCCGCGGATTCCACGGTGCGAGCGTCGGCGGCGGCCCGACGAAGGCCGAGCCGACCGGGAATGTATCTCCTGAGCACGTGTCCGGCCGTGCCCTGAGGGCTGCGGCAGCGGCAGGATACCCATTGCGCGGCGGACCGGGTGTACGTGAAGGCTCGTCCCCGGCGTACACCGCGCCGTAAGGCTGCCGAGTGGTCAGTCGATGCGCGCGCAGAGGTCGTCCTGCGTCCCGTACGCCATGTTCACGGTCTTGTGTCCGGTGGAGCTGATGTCCAAGGTGTACACCCCGTCGACGATGTACAGGCCGCGCGGCAGGTTGCCCCGGTCCTCCCCGACGCCGACCAGTACCGGGCCGAGCACGGACCAGTGCTGGGAGCCGTCGGTGCGGTAGTCGACGACGGCTGTGCCGCTCGCGTCCGCGTCGTGGAAGGCACCGGTCCCGGTGTTGGTGACCCGCACGACCAGGTCACCCTTGTACACGACCCGCTTCGCGGAGCCGTCGGGATGGGTGTCCAGCACGCGCTGCACCACTTCGTCGACGACGGGCTCGCTATGGACGGGGAAGTCGCACCGAACGCCTGCGGCGACGTCCCACGGCGCGGAGGGCGCCGGTTCCCAGCCCCTGCCGGTGCCGGCGGGCGCCGCCGCGGCGGGCACCGCACCCGGGAGCACGGCAGCGGCAAGAGCGAGCAGGACAAAGACGGTTCGGCGCATGGCTTCTCCTCGGTGAGGCTGGTCCGAGTGGGGCGTTCAGGTGATCCGGGCACCAGCCTCGCCCCTGCCGCTGACCAAATCCTCACCTCGTTTCCCGCGTTCCCCACGGGTAGGAAGCCCTTCCGGTTCCGGCTAGGCTGCCCCGAGTCATGGAGTTCCAGCTGCTCGGTCCGTTCCAGGCCTGCCACGAGGGACAGCGGGTGCTGGTGGGCAATCGCCGCCAGGAGCGGTGCCTGCTGTCGATCCTTCTGCTGCACGCGGGCCGTACGGTGACGACCGCACGCCTCATCGACCTGTTGTGGAACGGCGACGCGCCGTCCTCGGCCCGCAGCACCGTCCACACCTACGTCGGCAGGCTGCGCGCCGGCCTCAAGCCGTACGGACTGCACATCGGCACCACACACGACGGCTATGCAGTCGAGCCCGGTCGGCATGTGATCGATGCGCAGGAGTTCGTCCTCCTCGTCCGGCAGGCGGCAGCCACGGACGATCCCGCGGAGCGGGTGCGCCTCTACGACCAGGCCCTCGGACTGTGGAGGGGCCCGCTGCTCGCCGATGTGGCCGACGACCGGCTTCGTGACCGGCTCGGCGCCCACATCGGGGAGCTGCGCCTGTCCGCCCTGGAGCAGTGGGCCGAGTCCCAGCTCACCATGGGACGGCATGAGCGGGTCGCGGCGAATCTGATGGTGCCGGCCCAGGAACATCCGGAGCGGGAAAGGCTGGTCGCCGGCCAGATGACCGCGCTGTACCGGAGCGGCCGCCAGGCCGATGCCCTCCAGCTGTACCGCAGCACGCGCCAAGTACTGGTGACCGAATTCGGCATTGAGCCGGGCCCCGCGTTACGGACGCTGCACGACCGCATCCTGCAGAACGATCCCCGGCTGGACCGGCCGCCCGTGCCCGTCTACGCGGTGCAGGTCGGCGGAGAATGGCTGCCGTGGAACACCAGCGGACATCCGGCACTGGAGTTCTGCAACACCTACGCAGGCTGGGGCGGCGCTCGTCCACCGGGCTCGGAGTGGCTGCGCAGCTACGCCACGCTCGCCGTGTGGGCCGGACACATGGACCTGGCGGAGGACCGGATCGTCACCTGGCTGCTCGAACAGGCGCGGCAGCAACCTGAGAAGGCCGTCGCCGCCCTGGACGAGGCCCGGGAATTCCGCGGAAACCTGTACGCCTGCCTGACCGATCCCCACGACGCTCGCGCCTTCAAGGCGGTGGCCGGTGTCGTGGAGGACGCCGCCAAGGTGTCGGTGTTCACCCGCGGCGAGGACGGCCTGGGGCGCTGGCTGACGTCCCGCGCCGCAGGTCTGCGGCTGCCTGTCTGTGCGGCTGCCCGCAGCGCCTCCGAACTGCTCGCGGACCCGCGGCGCTTCACGATCCGTACCTGCCCCAGCGAAGACTGCGGCTGGCTCTTCCTCGACCAGCGCGGGCGACGCACATGGTGCAGCCTGGCGACCTGCGGCAGCAGGAAGCCGACGGGCAGCAGGTGCGTGACTGCTGAACTTGCTTGATACGCCCCCGTTTTCGCCGCCGTACCGCCCAGAACACCCCACGCACCCATCGGATCGTCCGGGATCTCGTGAATGCTGCACAGCACCCGTCTTGAGTCGCGTAGCCGGATCCGGGCAGCCGGGGCATGTGCGCCACCAGTCCACGCTGCGCGCAGAGTTCGCTTGCCTGTCAGGTCATCGCCCCCGGTGCCTCGGCATGCCAAGATCCCGGTGTACGGAGTTCGACCGACCGGAAGGACACCATGCCCGCCTACGTCATAGCCCACCTGCAAGAGGCCGCTCCGCACCCGGAGATCGTCGAGTACATCGAGCGCATCCCCGTCACCTTCGAGCCGTACGGCGGGCGCTTCCTCGTGCACGCGACGCAGCACGAGGTGAAGGAGGGCAGCTGGCCCGGACACGTCGTGATGATCGGCTTCCCCGGGATCACCGAGGCGCGGGCCTGGTGGGACTCACCCGCATACCGGGAGATCGCACCGCTGCGCTCACGGCACATCGAGGGCGACATCATCCTGGTCGAAGGCGTGCCCGAGGGCTACGAACCGACCGGCGCCACCAAGGCGATGCGGGAAGCCCTGCCCGCCGAGTAGCCCCGCAAGCTTCTGACAGGGCGGGACCGTCCACTCAAACAGGCTGTGCGCCCCTCTTTCGGGTGATGGCGGGGGCAGGAATGTCAAAGTAGTCCCAAAGTCATGGGTGCCGAGAGCGCCGCCGTGAACTTCTCCGAGCCGGTGAACAAGAACAAGCAGACACTTGCCCGGCTCCAGGAATCGCCGAAACCGCTCTTGCACCGCAGAGACCGCGAGGACCGCGGACCCGTACCCGACCCGAGGGGTACCGCGTGACAGCGGGCCGCGGCGACCGACTCGCACCTCCGGCGCCGGACGACCACAGGGAAAGGCCGGTCTCCGCCTGTCCGCTCGGTCACCGACCCAGAAGCCGGGTGCCGAGGGGGCAGCGTTGGTAGAGCACGACCCGCCGACGTGTCCATAGCCATGAGCGACGTCCTCGACCGGCGTGTGTTCGCCACCGACGAGTTCCCTCTCGGCGGTGGGGTCGAGCACAGCCTCAGCCTCGTGCTCGACCCGTGCGGGCACGGCACGATGCGCACCGGCGGCCGCACCATCGCCGGACAGCCGCGAGTCGGTGGCAGCGCCGGGCGGCCCGTCTCGACGGCCTACCTCGCCGTCGCAGAGGTCTGGCGACGCTAGGGCACGTTGCCGGAGCACCGGGCGTCCGCGGGCCACGGACCGCCGACGAGGACGGCATGGCGCCCGCCACAGAATCAGGAGGGTTGCCTGCGTCGACACGAAGAAGCCCCCGCCGGTTTCCCGGCGGGGGCTTTCAGCTGCGGTGGACCTGTGGGGATTTGAACCCCAGACCCCCTCGATGCGAACGAGGTGCGCTACCAGACTGCGCCACAGGCCCTTGCAACGAGTGAAACCTTAGCACCCCGATCGGGGTGCTCGGAAATCCGTTGCCGATGGGGGCCGGCCGCGGGTTTTCCAAGGTCATTCGTTGACGGCCCGGGGTCGGTCGCCGTCCTCGTACTGGTCGAACAGCGGGGTGCGGCCGCGCTCGCGGGCGCGGCGGGCCGAGGCCGCGCGGAGGGCGTCGTTGCGCCCGTCGGCGTCGGCCTGCTCCTCCGCGCCGGCCCGGTCCCCTTCCGGAGCCGTGTCGTCGGCGGAGTCGGCCGTCTCCTCCGGAGCCGGGGTCACGGCGCTCGAACGCGCCGAGCTCCAGGTGTCCGCGGCGCCGAGGTCCACGTCGCTGGTGGCGCGCGGGGCGACCGGGGCGGTCACGTACGTGGGCAGCGGTACCGGGACCGGGTCCCAGCTGTCGCCGCCCTGGCCGGGCCGTTGCCGGCGCTCCCGCTGCTGGTCGATCCACTCGGCGTGGTCGGTCTGCTCGACGAGCGCGCGCCGGTCGGCGGCGAGCGCCAGGAGGCCGGGGTCGGTCTCCGGGCCCGGCTCGAGGTCGGGGTCGACGCCCGGCTCGTGTCCCTCCGGTTCGTCGAGGTCCACCTCGTCCACGGACGGGCGGCGGCGCGGCTGGCGTTCCCGCAACCGCTGTGCCGCGGCCTCGGCCTGACGGCGGTCCATCTGGTACGCGAAACGGCGGCGTTCCTGGGAGCGCAGGTAGGCGATGTAGACGCTCAGCAGCACCGCGGGCACTCCGGGCGCCCACAGGAAGGCGAGCCCGCCGACCGCGGCGACGACCGCGCCGAGCGTGAAGGCGAGGAAGAGCATCGTGGTGGTGCGCCGGCGCCGGGCGAGCACCTTCGAGCGCCGGGCCCGCGCCGCGGCGGCCTGCTCCGACGGAGACGGCTGAGGCGGCTGGGACGGCTGGGAGGACTCGACGGACTGCGGCGGCGGGGCCTGCTGGGCCGGGAGCACCGGCTGCGCCCTTCGCGGGGGTGCTCCGCGCCGGGCGGACGGGACGCGCTCGCGCGGGGGGCGTCCGGTCGGCTCGCCGGGGGCCGGTTCGGGCGCCGCCCGTTCCGGCTGCTGCGCGGGGTGCGGCCGTACGGGCACCTGCACCTGCTGCGGACGGGTCTGGGACACGGCGAAGGCCCGGACGTCCACCGAATCGGTGACCGCGTCCGGGTCGTGGACGCTCTGCTCCACATCCTCGGCGGAGCGCGCCCGCAGGTCCTTGGCGTACCGGCGCTCCATTCCCGCCCGTCCGGACAACAATCGGATGGCGGTGCTGAAGCGTTCCGTCGGACGGGCCTCGTTCAGCTCGTCCTGCCTACGGAGCCACATCGGCACCAAGTAGGCGGCCCAGGCCCCGACGATGACTGCGTAGATGAGGCCGCTGCTGCTCACGCCTCACACGGTAGAGGGGTTTAGGTGAGGCCATCCGCCAATTGAGCCGGTGTGTCGCACGATCCGGCTGATATTTCGAACTTTTTTTGCGAACGATGCGATCAGATGACCATGTAAGCCGGGAATTTTCCCGCTTTCAGATGGTCACCACGCGATCAAATTCGAACATTTATTCAATTACCCGGGTGGTGCGGGATTCCGGAATGACGCTGTCCGTCACCGGCACGCCCGCCACCTGCCCGTTCCTCACCGGACTGTCCGTCCCCGCCCGGCTGCTCGTTCCGGGAGCGCGCCCGCTGCCAGCGCCTGAGCAAACCCTCGGGCAGTTCCTCCGCCGTGAGCGCGAAGACGAGATGGTCGCGCCAGGCGCCGTCGATGTGCAGATACCGCGGGCGCAGCCCCTCCTCGCGGAATCCGAGTTTCTCCACCACCCGGCGGCTGGGCCCGTTCTCGGGGCGAATGCACACCTCGACGCGGTGCAGTCCGACGGTACGGAAACAGTGGTCCACGGCCATCGCCACGGCCGTCGGCATGACCCCGCGGCCGGCCACCGCCTCGTCGACCCAGTAGCCGACGTGCCCCGAGCACATCGAGCCCCAGGTGATCCCGGCGACCGTCAACTGGCCGACCAGACGCCCCTGGTACTCGATGACGAAGGGCAGCATCCGCCCCGCGTGCGCCTCCGCCCTCAGGTGACGGACCATCTGACGGTAGGTCGGCCGGTGCACGATCGGACCGGCCGGGGTGGGCGGCGGGATCGTCGCCTCCCAGGGGCGCAGCCAGTCGCGGTTGCGCCGGTTGACCTCGCGCCAGGCCCGCTGGTCGCGCAGCTTTATCGGCCGGAGGACGACGTCGCCGGCCACCAGCTCCACGGGCCAGGATGAACCGTTCAGCTCGCACCCCCGCCACTGGTACCGGTTCTGGAGTGGTCACCGCCGCGCAGTTGGTCGACCGCGTGCTTCAGCAGCGGCTCCAGGACGGCCAGACCGTCCTTCACCCCGCCGCTGGACCCGGGGAGGTTGACGATCAGCGTCCGGCCCGCGACGCCCGCGAGGCCCCGGGAGAGGGCCGCCGTGGGCACCTTGTCCCGGCCGTACGCCCGGATGGCCTCCGCGATGCCGGGCACCTCGTGGCCGATCACCGCGCGGGTCGCCTCGGGGGTGCGGTCGGTGGGCGAGACGCCGGTGCCGCCGGTGGTCACGATGACGTCGTACCCGGCCTCGGCGCCCGCGCGCAGCGCGGCCTCCACGGGGTCGCCGTCCGGGACCACCTGCGGGCCGTCGACGGCGAAGCCGAAGCGCCGCAGGCCCTCGGCGATCAGGGGTCCGCCCGTGTCCTGGTAGACGCCGGCGGCGGCCCGGTTGGAGGCGGTGACCACCAGTGCGCGGTAGCTCATGCCCTGCTCCAGTCGCCCGACTTGCCGCCCGTCTTCTCCTCCACCCGCACGTCCGTGATGACCGCCTTCTTGTCGACCGCCTTGACCATGTCGATCACGGTGAGCGCGGCGACGGAGACCGCGGTGAGCGCCTCCATCTCCACGCCCGTGCGGTCCGTCGTCTTCACCGTGGCCGTGATCTCCACGGCCTCGTCCGCGACCGACAGGTCCAGTTTCACACCGGACACCGCCAAGGGGTGACACAGCGGAATCAGCTCGGGGGTGCGTTTGGCGCCCATGATGCCCGCGATCCGCGCGGTGGCCAGGGCGTCGCCCTTGGGGACGCCCTCGCCACGCAGCAGTTCGATCACGCGGGGCGAGACCAGGACGCGGCCGGTGGCGCGGGCGGTGCGCGCGGTCACGTCCTTGCCGGACACGTCGACCATCCGGGCGGCGCCCGCCTCGTCGATGTGCGTCAGACGGCGCTGGTCAGGGTGTCCGGGGGTCTCCCCCCGGGAAGGCACGGTCATGATCGTGTGGCGCTCCCGGTCCGGGCCCGCCGCGGTGCGGCGCACGGGCCTGCTGTGCGCGACACGGTACCGCCAACCGGTTGGGCTCAGCCGAGCAGGACCACCTCGAGCTCGGTACCGGGCGCGACGGACTCGACGTCCTCGGGGACGACGATCAGCGCGTTCGCCTGTGCGAGGGCGGCCACCAGGTGGGATCCGGCGCCGCCGACCGGGGTCACCTCGCCGTCGGCGTACCGGCCGCGCAGGAACTGGCGGCGGCCCTTCGGCGAGGTCAGCGGCCCGTCCGCGGTCAGGGTCGCGCGGGTTCTCGGTCGGTGGACGTCCGCGAGGCCCATCAGGGTGCGAATGGCGGGGCGCACGAACAGTTCGAAGGAGACATACGAGGAGACCGGGTTGCCGGGGAGGGCCAGCAGCGGGGTGTGGTCGGGGCCGATGGAGCCGAAGCCCTGGGGCTTGCCGGGCTGCATCGCGAGCTTGCGGAAGTCGATGCCGCTGCCCGGCTCGTCCTCGTCGCCCACGGACGACAGCGCCTCCCTGACCACGTCGTACGCCCCGACGCTCACCCCGCCGGTGGTGACCATCAGGTCGGCGCGCACCAGCTGGTCCTCGATGGTGTCGCGGAGGGTGTCGGCGTCGTCCGCGACGGCGCCCACGCGGTAGGCGATGGCGCCGGCGTCCCGGGCGCAGGCGGTGAGGGAGAAGCTGTTGGAGTCGTAGATCTGACCGGCGCTCAGCTCCTCGTCGGGCTGGACGAGTTCGCTGCCGGTGGACATCACCACCACGCGCGGGCGCGGGTGCACGCGGACCGTGCCGCGGCCGATCGCGGCCAGCAGGGAGATCTGCGGCGGGCCGAGGACGGTCCCGGCCGTGAGGGCGCGGTCGCCGGCCCGTACGTCGCTGCCCTCGGCGCGCACGTGCGCGCGCGCCCGGACCGGGCGGTGGACGAGCACCTGCCCGGTGGCGCCCTCGGGGGCCTGGCTGCGGGCCCGCATCTCGGTGACCGGGCCCTCGCCGAGCCCGCCGTCGGTCCACTCGACGGGGACGACGGCCTCGGCGCCGGGCGGGAGCGGGGCTCCGGTCATGATGCGCACCGCCTGGCCGGGTCCGACCCGGAGCGGGTCGGACTGGCCGGCCGCGACGTCACCGACGACCTCGAGGGCGGCCGGGTACTGCTCGCTCGCGCCCGCGACGTCCGTGACCCGTACCGCGTACCCGTCCATGGAGCTGTTGTCGAACGGCGGCAGCGACACCGGCACCGTGACGTCCTCGACCAGGACGCAGCCCTGGGCGTCGAGGAGGTTCAGCTCGATGGGTTCCAGGGGGCGGACGGTGGCGAGGATGTCGTCCAGGTGCTCGTCCACCGACCAGAGGTGGTCCGGGCCTGCGGTGCGGGGCGCGGCGGTACTCAACGTTCCTGCATCTCCTCGGTGACGTAACGGCGGAGCCAGGCCCGGAAGTCCGGGCCCAGGTCTTCACGTTCGCACGCGAGTCGGACAATGGCACGCAGGTAGTCGCCTCGGTCGCCGGTGTCATAGCGGCGGCCCTTGAAGACCACGCCGTGCACCGGGCCGCCGAGCTTCTCGTCGGCGGCCAGCTGCTGGAGGGCGTCGGTGAGCTGGATCTCGCCGCCGCGGCCCGGCTCGGTCTTGCGCAGGACGTCGAAGACGGCCGGGTCGAGGACGTAGCGGCCGATGATGGCGTAGTGGGAGGGCGCTTCGGCCGGTTCGGGCTTCTCGACCAGGCCGCTGACCCGGACCACGTCGGAGTCGGCGGTGGCCTCGACGGCGGCGGAGCCGTAGAGGTGGATCTGCTCCGGGGCGACCTCCATGAGCGCGATGACGCTGCCGCCGTGCTGCTCCTGGACCTCGATCATGCGCTGGAGCAGGCAGTCGCGCGGGTCGATCAGGTCGTCGCCGAGAAGGACGGCGAAGGCTTCGTCGCCGACGTGCGGGGCGGCGCACAGGACGGCGTGGCCGAGCCCTTTGGGGTCGCCCTGGCGGACGTAGTGCATGGTCGCGAGGTCGCTGGATTCCTGGACCTTGGCGAGGCGCGCGGCGTCCCCCTTTCGGTCGAGGGCCGACTCCAGTTCGTAATTGCGGTCGAAATGGTCCTCCAGGGGGCGTTTGTTGCGGCCCGTCACCATGAGGACGTCGTCGAGACCGGCGGTTGCGGCCTCTTCGACCACGTACTGGATCGCCGGCTTGTCCACGACCGGCAGCATCTCCTTGGGAGTGGCCTTGGTGGCCGGCAGGAACCGGGTGCCGAGGCCTGCTGCGGGGATGACAGCCTTGCTGATCCGAGGGTGCGACTGAATCATGTCCGCAACCATATCCGGTGCCTTTGCGAGGAATCTGCGACTCCGGATATCTGATACTCATATGAGCATAATGAGACGATGCAAGGACAGAATTGAGACACGACGACCGCGCCGACGATCCTGACAAGCGGGTATTGCGACGGGAAATCCTCCGGGCGAGGAACAGGTTGACGGTGGATGACGTGCGGGAGTCCGCGACCGCGTTGGCCGACCGCGCGCTCGGACTGCCCGAACTGGCGCACGCGCGCACGGTGGCGGCGTACGTCTCCGTCGGGAGCGAGCCCGGCACGATCGTGCTGCTCGACGCGCTGCGCGCGCGGGGCGTGGGCGTGCTGCTGCCGGCCCTGCTCCCCGACAACGATCTGGACTGGGGCGCGTACACCGGCGAGGGCTCGCTCGCGCGTGTGCGCCACGGCGGGCGGATGGCCCTGCTCGAGCCGGCCGGGGAGCGCCTCGGGCCGGACGCCGTGACCGGAGCGGACGCCGTGCTGCTGCCGGGCCTGGCCGTGGACGCCCGCGGGATGCGGCTGGGGCGCGGCGGCGGCTCGTACGACCGGGTGCTGGCCCGGCTGGAGCGCGCGGGCGCGCACCCGGCCCTGGTGGTGCTGCTGTACGACACCGAGGTGGTCGAGCGGGTTCCCGAGGAGCCCCACGACCGGCCGGTGCACGCGGTGGTGACCCCGTCGGGGGTGCGGCGGTTCGGCTGAGCGACGACACCGTTCCGGTGGCCTCGGCGGTCCCGGCGGTCCCGGCGGTCCCGGCGGTCCCGGCGGTCCCGGCGGTCCCGGCGGTCCCGGCATGAGGGCCGGTGAGCAGGGAGTGTTCGGAGGGGTGGTAGG